>JAIOPP010000099.1 GCA_021413845.1 Planctomycetia bacterium
AAATCGTAGAGGTTGATCTGCGTGTTCGGGGTTTGGCCTTGATCCATGTAGCCGACCCGACCACCGACGCTGACGACGCTCTTCGGCAACGTCGCGCCGGGAATCATCCAACGGGCGATGTCGGCTTGATGCACCCCTTGGTTGCCGAAGTCGCCGTTGCCGAAATCCCAGAACCAGTGCCAGTTGTAATGCACGAGGTTGCCGTGGTGCGGTTGCTCCGGAGCGGGGCCGAGCCAGAGATTGAAATCGATTTCGGCCGGCGCCGGCGTAACCGGTTTCATCCCGATGCTTTTGCGTGGCTTGTAGCAGAGCCCGCGCGAGACGACGAGCTTGCCGAACGTGCCCGCCTTCACGGCCACGGCCAGTTCGCTCCACGCCTTCGAGGCCCGATTCTGCGTCCCGTGCTGCACGATGCGGTTGTGCTTCCGCGCGGCTTCGACGGCGATGCGCCCTTCGTGAATGTTGTGGCTGCAAGGCTTCTCGACGTAGACGTCTTTGCCGGCCTCGCAGGCCCAGATGGTCATCAGCGCGTGCCAGTGGTTCGGCGTCGCGATCGAGACGGCATCGACGTTCTTGTCGTCGAGCGCCTTACGAATGTCTTGTACTTGTTGCGGCTTGTCGGTCCGCTTCTTCTCGTCGATCTTCGAGAGATGCTTGGCGTAGGTTCGCGTGTCGGGATCGACGAGGTAGGCGACCTCGACATCGGCCATGTTGAAATATGCGCCGGTGTGCGCATGGCCTCGGCCGTTCAAGCCGGCGACGGCGACCCGCACGCGCTCGTTGGCTCCGATCGCGCGACCCGACGATTTCGTGCCGCTGATGACGAAGCTCGAGCCGAACGTCGCGGCCGCGATCGCCGTGGTCGAGGCCTTCAGGAAATCGCGACGGGGAGTTTGCGCGGTGGTCTTGCGAGGAGAGCGTGCCATGAGAAAAACTCCTGAAGTCGATGGCGAAGCGGAAGGGAGACGAACGGGGCGGGACGAACGGGATCAGTATAAGAGGAACCTCGGCCTATTGCCGGCTTTTTCCAGTCACCTGTGGTGAGTGCCGCTGCGCGATGAACTCTTTACAGTAGCCATCATTAAGGCGGCGGCGGTGAGCCGAACAAAGCCTGTCCCGATCGGGCCGGCTTAAGCGGCGCGGGCGGTTCCACGACTCTCTCGACGGTGCCCTCGCTCGGCGGCGCGAGCTCTTCTTCCGAAACGATGCGCGTCTTCGATGCCGTGCGCAGCGGCCCGGCGGGCGCTACGTCGGCGGTCTTCGGTTCGTGCGTGGTGCGGCGCGCGCCGCGCGCGGGAGGCGTAGCCGGCTCGCCGCTCGGGGAGTTGAGTCGCGGCAACTGTTGCTGCTGTTGCGGCGGCGGAAGCACGGGTGGTTTCGGAATCGCCGGCATCAGATCGCCCCCGGCGTCGGGGTCGACGTCGAAGTCGCGACGGCGCGGCGCAGGGAGTTCGTTCGCCGTTCCACCGGCGGCGTCGCTGGGAACTTCTTCTCCCGTCGGCGGCAACCGGTCGAGCGCTTCGTACCATTGTTGCGGCACGTCGGGCGGTAGTTCCTCAGGCGGACACATCTCGGCGTTCGCCAGCAGTTCGTCCAGCGGGCGATCGATCCAGAGATTGTTGTCGTCGAGTTGCATCAAGCCGAGCTCGCGCACGAGGATCATGCGCGAGGCGTAGTGGTTGAGCCATACGCTCATGAAGTTGTTCTGCGAGCCCTGCAAGTCGTTGAGCGCGGTTAAGAGGTTCAAGGCCGCGGTCGGGCCGAGGCCGGCTGCGGCGGTGCCCGGCTGTACCGGGTCGGGCGGCTTGCTCAACACTTCGCGCGTCTGATCGACGCGGCGCGCGGCGATGACCACGGCGCGGCGCTGGATTTCGAGATTCACTTCGAGTTGCTTCAACGTCCGGAGCGTCTGCCGCAACGATTGGTTCACCGTATCTTCGTATTGAATATACGTCCGGCGATCACGCTGGTACTCGATCAACGCCGAGCGATAGTTGTTTCGTTCGACGAGCCGCGTGAACGGAGCGTCGAACTGCAAGCCGGCCCGGAGCGTACCGGTCGACGACTGGAACTTTACCGGGTTGTCGCCGCGCGTCGAGAGGTTGCCGTCGATCGTGATGTTTAAGGTCGAGAGGAGCGAACGGGCGTTGTACGCGATCAAGCGCCAAGAGTCGACGAGCGCGGCGCGGTTGTTCATCCAATCGAGACGGTTCGCCCGCGCGATTTGCAGCCCGAGCTGCGGATCGAGCGCGATCGGGTTGAGCGTCACCGATTCGAGCCGCGACCGGACTTGCACCAGCGACGATTCCTGAATCAACGATGCCAGCCCCTTCGCCGTGACGACGAGCGAGTCGGTCGTTTGCTTGCGCGTGGCGGGCGCGAGCGTGGCTCGCAGCTTGACCGCTTCGGCGGCGTTGAGGCCGAAGGCCGCTTCGAGATCGGCGAACGTCGCTTTGCTCTTAACGAGATCGGCGTCGAAGATCGCACTCTCTTCGGCGGTCATCGTTTGCCGGCGCGCATCACGCCCGGCTTCCCAGCGCTTCAAGTCGTCGCGAATCAAGTTGAGATTGACGGCCGTTTCCTTGCGGAACGCTTCGAGCCGGTCGAGGGCCATCGTGAGAATGTCGAGGTCGGGCGTGAGGGGCAAGTTGCCGAGTTCGTCGACGAAGTCTTCGACCCGTTCGTAGAGCGCGTTGGTCTTGGGATCGATAAACTGGAATTGGCGAATCAATTCATCGTCGAGCGCCATCGGCAGATCGGGAGGAAGGCCGATCAACGTGCGAACGTAGGTCTCCGTCGCGTTGTCGCGCGTGATCTCGCTTTGCAGCAACGTCGCTTTCGCGGTTTCGATGTTCTGGCGGAATTGATCGACCTGCGCGATGTCGATCGTGCCGGCTTCGAGGTTGGCGAGCAGCAGCTTGAGCGTGCGGAGTTGGGCATTTAGGTTTTGACGCGAGTTACGGATCTGCTGCGTCTGCTGGAGCAATCCGATGTAGCCGCCGATGGTTCCCGCCCCGCCGCCGGCAAACCCGGAGCCGACCGTTCCGCCGCCGACGGCGTTGCCGGTTCCGCCGCGACCGAAGCCGGTCGCATCGCCGACGCCGCCGAAGCCGGTCGAGCCTTGGCCTGTGAACCCGGTAAGGCCTGTGCCGCCGAAGAACCCGCCGCGGCGTTGGGCACCGGTCGTGCCGCCGTCGCCGACCGCGAGATTGGTGTAGAAGCCTTGCCGATAGCGCTCGAAGGCGCGCAAGTTGGCGAGCATCCCGCGCTCGACGATCGTGAGCTGCTCGAGAATGAAGCGCCGTCCGCCGGCGCGCAAGAGGGGCTGAATCAAACTGAAATTGAGAATCGTCGTATTCGAGTTCGTATCCGGGCCGGCGAATTGCCACACGATCGTGTTGATGAAGCCGACGAACAATTGACCGCCTGCGGCGAACTGGCGCTGGAAACGCAGGTTGTCGTTAATGCCGAGCGTGCTGCGGGAGAGACCGCCGGCGCTCGGGGCGTTCTTCGCTTGTTGCGTGTAGAGTAGCGGGTTGATGCCGCCGAAGAATTGCGTGTCGAAACGGAAACGCTCCGTGCTGACGTCGAGCGCCGAGAAGTACAGCTCTTCCAATTGCTGACGATAGTCGGGCTCGTTGACGATCGCCATCCGCACGGCGCCGTTGAGCGTGAGGTTTACGGTGCCGTCGTCGTCGACATCGGCGTAGGTGGCGAGTTGTTGGCGCCAGTAGGGACTCTGCACCGCCTTCAAATCGCCGTCGACGTGATAGTTGCGCGCCCCCTTCATGCCGTCGACGACGTGCATGAAGACGTGTGAGTTGGGATCGTCGGGAGGCATCGGCGGATGATCGGGATTCGTCGGGTCGAAGTAGCGACTGCGCGGATCGTATTCCAACCGGAAGTTCGGCAGACCCCAACGGCCCGGCATGTTCTTCTGATCGAGGATGTGCGTGACTTCCCGATCGGCTTGCTGGCGATAGTACGTTCGCGTGCAGCCGCCGGCGCTGCTAAAAAGTAGGCCGAGCGCGCAACTGAAAAACAGCGCGACGTGCAGTCGTTGCCGGCGTGCGGCGCATGGCTCGGTAGTGACGCTAGGCATAGTCATCGACGATAGATTCGTCTGGCACTATGCGCAAACTTTAACGGTTCGAGCGACTTTGCGGGCACGTGCGGTAAGTCGAACTAAGTTCTTACGAAAGTGTTATCGATGGCCGATTCCGAACGAAAACCGACGACGACTGCGGAAGATTGGCAACGCCGCTACGAGTTGGAAGAAACCCCTTGGGATAGCGGTCGCGTCGAGGTCGAGCTTCGTCGGTTGATCGAGAGCGGCGAACTGATAGCAGATGCGAACGGATCTGGGCGTGCGATCGAGCTCGGCTGCGGCACCGGAACGAACGTGGTGTATCTCGCAGAGCAAGGCTTCACGACCACCGGCATCGACTTCGCGCCACCGGCGATCGCGCGAGCCGCTACGCGTGCTTCGCAAGCTACGTTCACGCCGCCGCTGCGCGCACCGACGTTCCTTACGGCCGATGTGACGAAGCTCGATGCGGTTGCGAAGCCCGACGGAGTCACCGGCCCATTCGATTTTCTGTTCGATCGAGGCTGTTACCACTGCATCCGTCGCGCGGGCCAACTCAGCGGCTATCTGGCGACCGTGCGGCGGTTGATGCCGGCCGGTTCGCGGCTACTGATCCTTGCCGGCAATCCCGACGCCGGCGAAGTGGGCGGGCCACCGAAAGTGACTGCCGCGGAACTCGCCGGCGACTTCGAGAAAATCTGCCGCATCGATCGTTTGGTTGCGCGACGTTTCGAAGAGTCCGATGGCTCGTCCGGCCCGCTCGGCTGGAGCTTGCTGATGACGCGCCGCTAAGCGAACGTTACTTCTTCTTCGCCTTGGTCTTCTTCGCAGGAGCCGGCTTCGCGGCAACTTTCGGTGCTGCGTCTTTCTTGGCGGCCTTCACCTTCACGTTCGTCTTCGCGTCCTTCGCTTGCGGTTTCGCGGCCGCTTGGGCCTTCGCGCCGCTCGAGCCGAACACGTTGCCCCAATTGGCCGAGAACTTCTTCGTCGTTCCGGAATGCAATACGGTCATCGTCGTGAGCCTTGGTGGAAGTGCGTGAGCGTTTCTAGTGCGCGAGTTTCTTATACTTGAAGCGGGCCGGTTCGTCTTCGTTCTGGCCGAGGCGGCGCTTCCGTTGCTCTTCGTACGTTTGGAAATTCCCTTCGCACCAATGCACATAGCCGTCTCCCTCGAAGGCGAGGATGTGCGTGGCGAGGCGATCGAGGAACCAGCGATCGTGGGAGATCACGACGACGCAGCCGGAGTAGTTTTGGATCGCTTCTTCGAGCGCGCGGAGCGTGTCGACGTCGAGATCGTTCGATGGTTCGTCGAGCAGCAAGACGTTTGAGCCGCGACGGAGGAGCTTCGCCAAATGCACGCGGTTGCGCTCGCCGCCGGAGAGCGTTCCTACGAGCTTCTGCTGGTCGGAGCCGCCGAAATTGAGACGCGCGACGAACGCCCGCGAGGCGATCCGCTTGCCGCCCATGTCGATATTGTCGAGACCGTCGGAGATTTCTTCCCACACGGTCTTGTTCGGATCGAGCGCGTCGCGGTTCTGATCGACGTAGCCGAGTTGCACCGTCTCGCCGACTTTGAGTTCGCCGGAATCAGGCGCTTCTTGGCCGACAAGCATGCGGAACAGAGTCGTCTTGCCGGCGCCGTTGGGGCCGATGACGCCGACGATTCCGCCCGGCGGCAGGCGGAAGCTGAGGTTATCGATCAGCACCCGATCGCCGTACGACTTCGTGATGTTCTTCGCTTCGATCACCAACTCGCCGAGCTTCTTGCCCGGCGGGATCTGCATTTCGAATTCGCCTTCCTTCTCCTCGACGGACTCCGCGGCGAGCTTTTCATAAGCGGTGATGCGGGCCTTGCTCTTCGCTTGCCGCGCCTTGGGAGACATGCGAATCCATTCGAGTTCGCGGGCCAAAGTTTTGCGCCGCGTGGCGGCTTCTCCTTCTTCCTTCTCCAGGCGAACTTGCTTCTGCACGAGCCAGCTCGAGTAATTTCCTTCGAACGGGTAGCCTCGGCCGCGCTCGATTTCGAGGATGTACTGCGCAACGTTGTCGAGGAAGTAGCGATCGTGCGTCACGGCGACGACCGTACCGGTGTAGGCGGCCAAGTGGCGCTCGAGCCAGTTGACGCTCTCGGCATCCAAGTGGTTCGTCGGCTCATCGAGCAGCAGTAGGTCGGGCTTCCAAAGCAGCATCTTGCAAAGGGCCACGCGCCGCCGCTCGCCGCCCGAGAGAGTCGCGACCGGGGCATCGCTCGGAGGTAATTGCATCGCATCCATCGCAATCTCGACTTGCCGATCGAGTTCCCAAGCGTTCAAGAGGTCGATCTTGTCTTGCACGCGGGATTGCTCGGCGAGGAGCTTGTCCATCTTGTCGGCGTCCATCGGCTCGCCGAGCTTCGCGTTGATTTCGTCGAAGCGGTTCAAGATGTCGCGCGTCGATTGCACCGCTTCCTGCACGTTGCCCCAAACGTCTTTGTCGGGATTCAGCTTCGGCTCTTGGGCGACGTAGCCGACGGAATAGCCGTCGGTAAGCTTGGCTTCCCCTTCGAACTCTTTATCGAGCCCGGCCATGATCTTGAGCAGCGTACTTTTTCCGGAGCCGTTCTTGCCGAGCACGCCGATCTTGGCGCCGGGATAAAACGAGAGCCAAATATCCTTGAGCAGCTCGCGCGTGCCGAACTTTTTATTGAGGCCTTGGATCTGATAAATGTAGTGAGTGCCCATCGGCGACGGCTCGGCTTTATGTAGAGAAGGAATCGGTAGCAGGGAGACAATCGGGCATTTTATCAAATAAGGGGGCTCGCCGGGAAGAGGTCGGAGGTCAGGGGTCGGGGGTCGGAAGAGAGAAAGGAGAGGAAGCCGCTCGTCGGCGGCGCGGTTCGCTTGCGGTTTCGCGATTTGCGCGCGACACCGCCCTGATTCGCGCGATGTTTTTCGCGCGTGAATAAAACATCTCGAAAAAAAGATTCGTGCGCCGGCTCCGACGTTTCGGTCGGGCATCTTGTCGAACGTGTCTGCGCAGAACTGCATCCCGAGCGAGCGGTCGGCGCTTGCGATAGCCGCCGACACCCGCGGAGACGACGCACCGGACGACGCCCGAGGAGCGGCCGCGCTCCGCAGAGCGCCCCTCCGTTCGCTCCGTCGAGTTCCGAAGAACGCGCGGCGAAATCATTCGCCGGCCGTCGCGCACGTCATCCGCACGCGCGACGTCGCCGAAGCCCGACGTGCGACTGCCGAGCTGCGAGCGATACGGCGCGGAAGCGGAGCGCGAGTGGACCTCGGTCGCGCTTCGTTCCGGTCGATCGCCCGTAGGCCGTGAGCCGCAGGCCGCAGGCCGGGATGAGGCCCGAATACGCGCACGACGCACAAGCCGAAGCCTGCACGGCGCGAGCGGAGTTCGGTAACCATCGTCGCCTTGCGCCGACCGTAGTTCACTGAAGAATCCACGACTCGAACCGTTGCGGCCCGCCGCGTCGCATGACGACACAGTGGTCCTTCCGCAGTTCCCGGTTCGAGCGGTCGACTAGTCCGTGGCCGCGCGACGACAAGCGGCGTCACGCAGTCGCGGACATTCACACGGCGATTCGTCGTCGCGATGCAACCGCTCTCCGAAGCGAGCGGACTATCTCGTGCGCCGCGACGTGTCGAAATCTCTCGAAGATCGGAGTCACGCCCCATCCACGCCGCCGATCATCACACGCAAGTGCGACGACTTCAAGAAGACTATTTAGGCCGGCGGCTTTCGGATCGCGACTTTCGGGCGACGACTTTCGAGCGGCAACTCGCTTCACATTCCTTTCGGCCACGAGCGGGTCGCTTCGAGCGACTCGCCCGTTTCGAGCAAGCTCTTGAGGCTCGAGAGGATCATCGGCCAGCCGCCGGAGACCCCTTCGATGAGCTTCGAGTTCGGGAGGTCGATGTCGTGCGTCACGGTAAGTTTGACGACTTCTCCCATCGTTTCCAGAACATAGGTCATGCGCGAGTAGCCTTCGGCCTTCAAGTGTGGTTGGAATTCGTTGCGCCAGGAGAGGACGAGCCGCTTCTCCGGTTCGATTTCCAACACCTCGCCGCTGTCGCCGACTCGGCCGTCGGGAATCATCAGCTTCCACGACGCGCCGACTTTCCACGCGCAGTCTTGCCATGTTTCGACCCAGAATCGCCGCGTGAGTTCCGGATCGACGAGCGCTTGCCACAGCTTCGCGGCGGTCGTGCGAATGTAGATGACGTACATGAACTTCGGCTTCGGACCGATCACGTCGGGCGTTTTCGATTCAGCCATCGGTTTGTTCCTCGAGTGCTTTTTAAGATCGGCGAGCGCTTGCACGCGGCACCGGTCGTACTTGCCGATCCACCGATTCGCGAGCTCTTGAATCGGCAGGGGATTGAGATAATACAGGCCGGCGGGCTCGGCGCGAACTTCATCGTCGCGTGGCAAGCCGATGCCGAAGTGAAATAGCCCGCTCGTCGAAGCCCTGATGGTGAACGCTTCGCACTATCTCGGGATCGCGTTCACATCCGCCGGCAAGGTGATGAAGCGCTTGGGCGCGAAGACCGACTAGCGCTCAGCGGCGCTTAGGTTCAGCGGCTCTTAGAGGATCTTATGCGCACCGGAGTCGGCCGTTACGAATTCATCGATGCTTTTGCGACTGTTCTGCAGCGCTGCTTCGTCGCGAGGTTCTGCTTCGAGGCTGGGGATCACCGGCTTTTGGCCGTCGTGATGGCGACCGCGCAGGAAAGCCCAGAGAAGCTTCACGGCCGATTTGCAGCCTGAAACCGAGGCTATTTTGCGGCGATGGTAAGGGCCGAAAAACCAGCGCCAACCCTGCGACAACAGACCGAGCTTCGCCGCTTGGCCGATCGCGACCGTCGAACGTTCGAGCATCCACTTCCGATAGAGTTCTTGATTCGGAACTTTGTCCCGCAACGAGTCGGCATACGCGAAGGCCATCACCGCCGAATTTCCCCGCGGAGATTTACTGAGCGAGCCTTCGGTAAGGTGATAACAGTGCAGGTACTCATCGCAGAAGTAGAACGCACCTTCGGCCCGTTGCGCAAGTTCTACGTTGTAAACGAAACCGCACGCGTTTCGATAGCGCGCGGCCCATGCATAGGAAGCTTTGTGGGCCGCCTTAGTCCGAATCATGAAGCCGGAGTCCGGCATCTGCTGCACCACGGCACTGGTCAGCGTGTCGTGAATGAGTCCGCGGTATTTCTCGCGGCGGTGGTAGTAGCGATTCAAATCTTCCGTTCGTTTCGTGTTCTTCTGGCCTGATCCGTCGACGATCCAACTTCGGCCGAACGCGACGATCACGCCGTCTTGCGCGAGCGCCTGCGACAGCGTCTCGATCGCTTTCGGCTCCACCGTGTCGTCGTCGTGGAGCAGCAAGATGGCTTCCGCTCGGACGTTCGCAAAAAGGTTGGCGATGTTGCGCCCTAGCCCCAGGGCGGGTCGATTGCGAAACAGGCGTAAGGGGACACCTGCATCGTCTTGCAAATGACGAATGAATTCGGCCGTCTCGTCGTCTTCGGAGTCGTCGCCGATCAAGATCTCGAAAGGGAGCTGCGACTGGGCAAGCACGGATGCGATCGCGCGGCCTAACAGCGTGGAGCGCGCGCAGGTCGGAATGCAAACGGAGACTCGCAGCGGCGCGCTATCCGATCTGTCGTTCATGGTGAACTTCACGCGCTTCGACTAGCGGAAAACAGATCGAATATTTCCGATCGATCTGCTTCGGCTACGATGATTCATGAATGATCCCAAGCGGCTTCATGCCACACGGCGATTCAAGTTCTACGAACAAACCACCCGCGATGAGTGTTTTTAACTGTTATTGAGTCCTTTCATTTTAGTGACCGCGTAACGCTGCTGCATCAGTTACGTCGATCATTTTTTGATTTATATTCAATTCTTTTCACTTACGAAAATTAAGGTAAGAAATCGCTCTGCGATTAAGATGCGATGATTCGCAAGTTATTCGATTGAAATGGTTTGTGGTGATATAGTCGTGAGCGTTGCCGTGCTAAGCCTGTCCAATTTAGTGCGACGATATGTCGCAGTGAATTCCACGGATCAAATCGCCGTAAGTGTCTGAAGGCGAATCGGTGGTCGGGGGGGGAGGTAAAGTCGTGTTCGATTTCTACCGTAGGGATAAATCAGCAAACGTGAAGCTTGCTAAGCAGTAAGCTCTAAGCTCCGGCTCTGTTTCGTCAATGCCCGCCGTGCGGGAGCCGGCTAAGTGGTCATCCAAAGAGAAAAAGATGCGGGCGAATTCCGGGTCGGCCATCCCGTCGCCGTTCGCTTGACAGCCCCCTGCGGCTCGGGGACGATTCGTTTGCCTGTCGCTGAAGTTTTCTTCAACGCTCGCCCCTTCGCGCTCTCCCTTCCGCCATGAGATCCACCATGCCCGTCCTTTTCGGTGCCGATACGACGAACGCCTTAGTGATCATCGGGCTGATCGTCGTCATCATCATTTTCCTGATCCTGTTTTTGGTCTTCGCCAAATACTTTCGGCTCTGGATCCAATCGGTCACGACCGGCGCAGGGATCGGCATTTGGGATCTCGTCGGCATGACGTTTCGCAAGGTTCGGCCCGACGTGATCGTGCGCAGCAAGATCATGGCGGTGCAGGCCGGTCTGGGCGAAGAAACCGGCCTGACCAGCAAGGCGCTCGAGGCCCACTACCTTGCCGGCGGCAACGTGGCGCTCGTGATTCGCGCTATCATGGCGGCCAATAAAGCGAAGAATATCCCTCTCGATTTCCGGCTTGCCACGGCCATCGATCTCGCCGGCCGCAACGTGCTCGAAGCCGTGCAGACGAGCGTCTATCCGAAAGTGATCGACTGCCCCGGCGCGAACTCCGGCAAGGAATCGCTCGACGCTGTCGCGAAGAACGGGATCCAACTCAAAGTGAAGGCCCGCGTCACCGTGCGCGCGAACATTCGCCAGTTGATCGGCGGAGCGACGGAAGAGACCATTATCGCCCGCGTCGGCGAAGGGATCGTCAGCGCGATCGGCTCGTCGGCGAAACATAGCGACGTACTCGAGAATCCCGACCGCATCTCGAAGGCGGTGCTCGCCCGCCGGCTCGATTCGCAAACCGCGTTTGAGATCGTCTCGATCGACATCGCCGATATCGACGTCGGCGACAACGTCGGCGCGAGGCTGCAAGCCGATCAGGCCGAAGCCGACACGCGCGTCGCTCGGGCCAACGCCGAAGGCCGCCGCGCGATGGCCGTAGCCGAAGAGCAAGAGAACATCGCCGAGATCGAGCAGAGCCGCGCGAAAGTGACCGAAGCCGAAGCACAAGTGCCGAAGGCGATCGCCGACGCGATCCGCTCCGGCAAGCTCAGCATCATGGACTACTACAAGCTGCGCAACGTGCAAGCCGATACCGACATGCGCAGCAGCATCGCCGCGGCGGGCAATCCGCGCAACATGCAGAGGGCTCCGTCATGATCGCCGCGTGGGTCCTGTTTGCCGCCGATTGGACGCAACTGATCATCTGGGTGGTGATCATTTCCGTCGGCCTGCTCAACCAACTGTTCGGCGCGAATAAGAAGAAGCCGCCGCAAATGCCGCGGCAGCCCGGCGCCGGCGGAGCGGGAGGCGCCGCGCCCGGTCAGAAGACGCTGCTCGACGAAGTCGAGAAGTTTCTGCAAGAGGCCCGCAAGGCGACCTCGCAATCGCATACGCGCCCGCCGCAACAGCAACCCCGCCCGCAGCAACAACCGCAGCAGCAGCAGCGGCCTCAACAGCAAGTCGCGCGACCTCTGCCGACGCAACAAAAGCAACCGAAGCAACCCGGCAAGCGTAAGAATCAGCAAGCCTCGGGCCAGCAGCCGCCGCGCAAAGACGACAAGCAGCCGCAGCGCCGCACGTTGGCCGAGCAGTCGCGCTTGAAGCCGCAGGAGTCGACTCGCGAGCTTGATGAAGTGCGGCTCGGCGGCAACGTCGGGCAGCATGTGCAAGAGCATCTCAACACGAACCGCTTCGCCGAACGAGCCGGCCGGCTCTCGCATTTGCAACAGACCGTCGACACCGATATCGGCGGCCATGTGCATACCGTGTTCGACCACCAGGTCGGTTCGCTCAAGGAAGGCTCGGCCGCCGGTTCGACCACGAACGATACGCCGACCGGCCCGAACCAAGTGGTGCAGCTGATCGCCATGTTCGCCGACCCGATGAGCATGCGCAACGCGGTCTTGATCCGCGAGATTCTTGAGCCGCCGACCCATCGCTGGTAAGTTTCGCATCTGCGCATCGTCGCCGCGGCTGCCGCGAGCGTGTTCGCCTCGCCGTTTCCTTCGGCCGGCGCAATGGCCGATTCCCGCCTTGAATTCCTTTTCCATTCCGACAATTTCATCAGAAGGTTGAGTCGCACATGAGCGTCGTCGAAATCGTTCCCGGAAAAACGCGCCTCGGTTGGATCGGCACCGGAGTGATGGGCAAGAGCATGGCCGGCCACCTGATGAGCAAAGGCTTTTCGCTGACGGTCTACAATCGCTCGCAAGACAAAGCGCAGCCGCTGATCGAAAAAGGTGCGAAGTGGGCCGCGACCCCGAAGCAAGTCGCCGAGCAAAGCGACGTCGTCTTCTCGATCGTCGGCTTTCCTTCCGACGTGCGCTCGGTGCTGCTCGGTAGCGACGGCGCGCTCGCCGGCATCAAGGCCGGCGGCATTCTTGTGGACATGACGACCAGCGAACCTTCGCTCGCGATCGAAATCGCCGAGGCGGCGAAGGCCAAGGGAGTTCACTCGGTCGATGCTCCCGTTTCCGGCGGCGATATCGGTGCCCGCGAGGCTCGGTTGTCGATTATGATCGGCGGCGACAAGGCCGTGGTCGAGGCTTTGCAACCCTGTTGGGAAGCGATGGGCAAGACGATCGTGCATCAAGGCCCCGCCGGCGCCGGCCAGCATACGAAGATGGTCAACCAAACGCTCATCGCGGCGAACATGGTCGCGCTCAGCGAAGGCTTGCTCTATGCGTATAAGGCCGGGCTCGACCTCAACACCGTGCTGCAATCGGTGTCGACCGGTGCGGCCGGTAGCTGGTCGCTCCTGAATTACGGACCTCGGATGATCGCCAACAATTTCGATCCCGGCTTCGCGATCGAGCACTTCATCAAAGACATGGGGATCGCGCTGGCCGAGTCGCGCCGGATGGGAATTGCGATGCCGGGCCTCGCGCTCGCCAACCAACTTTACATCTCGCTGCAAGCCCAAGGCCACGGCCGCGACGGCGTGCAAGCGATGCAACTCGCGCTCTGCAAGCTGGCGAACGTCGATTGGAAGAACCGGAAGTAAATGACGAAGGTCGAAGTCCGAATGACGAAAGAATGACGAAGGTCGAAGCACGAAGGGTCTTTTCGTCATTCCTGCTTCGGATTTCTTTCGTCATTCGAGATTCGACCTTCGTGCTTCGTTAAGGATGAACGATGCCGACGCAAACAAGAATCGTCGCGCCTGGTGCGCACGCGCGAAGCGTACGCACCGCGCAAGGACAAGTCATCGAAGCTCCCGCCGATTGGGCGCTCGTCCCGCCCGGCGATCCCGGCCTGACGCGGCGCATCAAGGCCGCCGGGCCTTCGTGGACCGTGCAGGAGAAGCGTCGCAATAAGATGTTTTCGCTCGGCGTTTGGGCTCCGGCCGGCATCGTCGCGAAGATCCGCGCCGACTTGGCCGTTGAACGGGCCGACCCGGCGTATGCGAAACGCAAGGCGGCCGATGCCGCGCGGCGCGACGTGAAGCAGACGGCCTACGTCGAAGATTTCGGTCGGGCCGTCGTCGACTTCTTAGCCTTTGCGCCGCTGCATGCCTCGCTCGCCGAGCGACTGGCGAAGGTCGTCGCAGCGCATGCCACGCCGGTCGGCAGCGGCACAGTGGCCCGCACGGAGCGCATTCCGATCGAGCGTCGGGCCGAAGCGGCGGTCATCGCCTGGATGCGTCATCAGACGACCGGCTACGACGATATGAAGATCGCCCGCGTGCGCGGCAAGCGGCGCGAGGTCCGGCGTGAATTGGCCGAGCGCTCGCGGCGAATGCTCGACGCGTATCGCCGCGGACTGAAAATCGATCCGCTGAATTGCCCGCTGCAATTGGCGCTGCAACAATCACCGCAGCCGGCTACCGTCCAACCGTCGCCGCTTGCGATTTCGCGATCTCAACGCTAAGGAGTTCGTGCATGCTTCCCGACATCCAACGCCTCGGAACCGGCCGGCATTGGTCGGAGATCGTGATCCACGCCGGCACCGCGTATTGGGCCGAAGTGGCCGACGACCCGGAGCAAACCTTCGCCGGACAAGTCTCGCAGATTTTGTCGCAGATCGACGGCGCACTCGAACGGATCGGCTCCGACCGGACGCGGCTCTTGCAGATCGTCGTCTATCTCGCCGACCTGGCCGACATGCCGACGCTGAACAAACTCTGGGACGAATGGATGCTCCCCGGCCACGCCCCGGTAAGAGCCTGCGTGCAAGCGGGCCTCGGCGTGGGCTACAAACTAGAGATGGTCGTCACGGCGGCGAGCCTGCAGGAAAAGTAAAAAGTCGGAATGCAAAACGCAAAACGGTCGGAGCAATGTTCTAAGGCAATCTCACTTTTGCATTTTGCGTTTTTACTTCTTACTTCCCCTTCAGTGTTTCCAGATACGCCAAGATCGCCGTGAGGTCGTCCAGCGTCAGTCTGTCGGCTAGGCCGGTCGGCATGATCGAGAGTTCTCGTTTGCCTCGCTCTTCGATCGACTTCTTCGGGATCACCTTCGACACGCCGTTCTGGTTGCGCAGCTCGATCTCGTCCCCCGACTCGCGCACGATGAACCCTTCTTGCGATAGCCCGTCGTCGGTGACGACGTATTGCGTCTCGAAGCCTTGCGCGATCTTCGCGCTCGGCTTCAAGATCGACTCGACGAGCTCCTTGCGCGGGTAGCGCGTGGCGATGCCGCCGAGAAACGGCCCTTTCGGCGGTTCGTTCGCCGCGACGGCGTGGCAGTTGATGCACCCTTGCTTGCCGAACAGCTTCGCGCCGACCGCCGCGTTGCCGTTTCTGCCGAGCACCTTGGCCTGCACCTCGTCGAAGTTGAGTTGCGCGATCGTCTTCGCGTCCTTCGCCCGATCGTCGAGGCGGAGCTCTTTGGCGGCGTGTTCGGCGGCGGCTCGAATCGGCTCGCTTTCGCTTTTGCGCAGCGCCAATACGCGGTCGGCGAAGGCGTCGGCATCGGTGAGCGCGATCGCGCGCAGCAGGTCGGGCGTCAACGCCGGCGTTTTCCAGCCTTTTTCGATTGCGCCGTTCACGCGCTCCCGAGCGGCCGGCGGCGTGTTGGCTTCTTGCGTCATGATGAGCATCACGGCGAAGGCGAGCGTGCTTCGTTCCGGCACCGAGCCGAAGGCGAACCGCTCGAGCTCATCGAGGTTCGGCGGAATCGCGACGGCGCGCAGGAACTCGGTTCGCGCGGTTCCGAGCTGCGGCTTCGCGCGGATCGCTGCGCCGTCGAGCCGCGCGAACGTGCCGAGCGCCGTTTCCAATCCGCCGGAGTTCGCCCGCCGCGTCAGCAGGCCGCAAGCGGCGATCCGTTCGTCGATCGGTGCGCTTCCATCGAGCGCGATCGACGCGACGTAGTCTCCCGCATACTTCAAGAAGTTCAGCTTCGTGCCGAGCAGCCGCAGCATCGCCGGCCGCTCTTGGGGGTGGCTTTGCATATAGGCCGTCAACGCGCGATCGGCGCCCGACAGCTCGAATCGATTTCGCAACGCCTCGACGGCGAGCCAATCGCTCCACGCGGCGTCTCCCCGGCCGCGCAGGGCTTCCAGCGCCGTGCCGATCCGCTTCGTCTCGCTCCACGCCACCGGCTTGTAATACGGCCCGGTCGTGTCGGGCCGAGTGCTCCACCACGTGCCGTCCCACACGTCTTCGCGGAAGTGCAACCGGCACAGGGCCGACGCAACGAGCCGACGTTTCGCGTCGTCGCTCTTATTCGTTTCCAGCGCAGCGAGCAAACCATCGACGACCTTCGGCTCGTGCAAACCTTGCAACACACGGCAGCACCCGGCGAAAAGCTCGGGCTTCGTCGCCGGATCGCTAAGCGGCTTCAAGCATTCGTCGATCGCTTTGAGTTGCACGAGGGCATTGATCGCGACGTGCGCGACCGTTGGATCGGCATCGGCCGTGAGTGGCACGATCGAACCATTCAGGGCACGCAGATCCAATCGCGCTATGGCCGATGCAGCGACGAGCCGCGCTCGCGGGTTGGATATGCCGAGCGTGGCGACGAGTGCAGTCGGTCCATCGCCTTGAATGAAAGTCTCGCGGCCATGCGGGCTATCGCTTAGCGCACGAATCCAAGTTTCGATGGTTTCCGGCTCGAAGTCATCGGATGTGAGCAGAGGCGTGAAGGGCGGGAATTGTACTTGCGTGAAAACCGCTGCGGTACGAGCTGCAAGATCGATATCGGAGCGGCTGTGCTTCCGAAGATCCTCGGCAACTTGCTTCGTCTTATTCGCAGCCATCGTCTTGCTACGGCGCAACAGCTCCCGCTGCGAAGCCAATCGCTTCACGCCGCTCGGGCTCGCGATCCCGGCGATGAGCTCTTCATCGCTTTGCTTACGCAAATCCGGAAACACCTCCGGCTGCGCGTCCTTCTTCCGCACTTTCAACAGATACCCGACCATCGGGCCGGAATAGGTAAAGCTGCCGTCGCGCCAGCTGGAGATGAACAGGTTTCCCATCCCGTCGACGTCCATATCGGTCGGGCGGGGGACGGAGATGAACGTCTCTTCCTTCGCCTCGAAGGTCGCACCCTTCGGCGTCAGAGGATGGCGCATGATGCCGCTGCGGCCCCATTCGACGGTGTATAGCCCTCGCCCGAGCTCCGGCCCGAACGCTTGCGGCTCGTCGAGATACAGGGCCCCGCACGGCGAGCCGCCGCCGTAGTCGGCCAGCGGCTCGACGAACTCGCCGGGGAAGTTCATATAGAGCCGCGGATAGCCGTAGTTGCCGAGCGGCACCACATGGCTGAGCCGGACGTTCCAGCCGCCGCCGTCGTTGGTGTTGTCGCGTGTGAAGAGGTTCATGAACGGATCGATCGCGACATCGTAGATGTTGCGCTGCCCGACGGAGACAAGCTCCAGGCCCGAGCCGTCGGTGCGCACGCGTGCGACTCCGCCGCCGTGCAGTTGTTGCTCGCGCCCGTCTTTGCCGCGGGCTTTAATGAAGCCGTAGTCGCCGACGGCGATGTAGATCCAGCCGTCGATGCCGAGGCGAATGCCGTTCGTGGTGTGGTCGGCGCCGCGGAAGTTGAGATCGAACCCGATGCCGTCGACGAGCGTTTCGCTGGTGTCCGACTTGCCGTCGCCGTCGGTGTCGTGAAACACGGAGAGCTTCGGCGGGTGGAGCACGTAGAGGGAGCCGTCGTCGTAGATGAGCCCGCGCGGCGAGTCCATCTTGGCGAAGTCTTGGAACCGGTCGGCGCGGCCGTCGCCGTCGGTGTCGATGCACTTCACGACCTTGCCCCGATTCGGAGCCCGATCGAGCGAGCCGTTCTCATCGACGCCGACATAGAGCTCTCCCGTCGGTGCCGCGGAGAGGCACGTCGGGTACGACACGTTCGGCGGCGCGGCGAACACGAGCGCTTCATAGCCGACGGGAACCTTCACGCCGGAGAGCAACGGATCGGTGTGGGAACTGGCGCGCGACGCCGCGGCGGGAGCACCATCGACCGTCGATGATGATCCCGTCGGGACGTCTTTCGTGCCGAGAAGTTCGAGCTCGAACAGGCTGGCCCATTGCTGCTCTTTTTGGCTCACGACCGTGAGCCGGACGTAGCGCACGTCGCCGGCCTTGAACCGATGCAAATGCAACTGATTCGGCGGGGCGTCGGCCGTTTGGTCGACGAGCATTTTCCAAGCTTTCGTATCGGCCGAGCCTTCGAGCCGGTAGCGGTAATCGCTCTTCCCCATCTCCCACACGATGCGGCAGCCGGTGAGCTCCGTCGGCTTGCCGAGATCGACCTGGAGCCATTCGCCATGCTGGGCGCCGTCGGCACACCAGCGGGTATCGAAGCTCCCGTCGACCGCCCCGGCCGTCTCGTTCCCTCCTTGGAACGATGAGGCGGTGACGGGCTTGTTGAACGCGACGTTTTCCTTCGTCGTGCCATTTCCAGGCGAAGAGCCGGTGCCGAGCGAGGCGCCGTCTTTCTTCGGCGGAGTCGCTTGAGCGGGCGCCTTTTGCGGCTGCGGGCCCTTCGCTTGCGGCGGCTTCAGCTGATCTTGCCACTCGAACTTGTGCGTCGCGGCGTCGAACTTCTTCAGATACTCATCGGCCGGCTTATCGCAGGCCCAGAGCAAGCCGCGAGTGACCATGTCGAGATAGCGCGGATCGGCGCAGGTGTAGCTGTTGTGGC
This sequence comes from Planctomycetia bacterium, assembly GCA_021413845.1. NCBI lineage: Bacteria > Pseudomonadati > Planctomycetota > Planctomycetia > Planctomycetia bacterium. The sequence goes on from JAIOPP010000099.1 coordinate 18,475, forward strand.
CGAGCGTCGTCGCGAAGACGCGGGTCTTATCCTGATAGTTGTTCGTCCAAGTGACGACCGCTTCGACGTCTTTCTCGGTGCCGTCTTTTTGCTTGATGTGTTGCTTCCCCTTTTGCAACGGATGGGCCGAGTCGAACACCTTCACGTTGTTGTATAGTTCTTCGTTGATCGTCGTCCATTCGGGCGTCGCTTTCAGAGACGGATGCGCCGCGTCGACGTTCGTGATCGAGATCGGCTCTTGCGGGCCGTGGCCGGTCGAGTGGACTCCGCAGAACTTAAACCATTCGTCGGTGCCGCTGCGGTAGCAATGCATGGCACAATGCAAGAGCACGGCTGGAGTGCCGGCCTTATGCGGCGCGAGTACTTTGTCCATCCATTCCTGTTCCTTCACGCTCGCAAAACATTCGTCGTGCAGGATTACGTCGAAGCCTTTGGCCCACTCGGGATCTTCGTAGAGCTTGATCTTGGCATCGGTCGAACTGCCGCCGTCTTGCACGACGGTGAACTCGACATGGGCCCGAGCCGAAACGCCGTCGGCGATGATCCGCTTTTGAAAGGTGTAGTCGTGGCAACAACCGCCGACGATCAGAAGCGCCTTAAGCGGCTTCGGCGGCTCGGCAGCGCGAGCACTCGGCGCGAAACTGATCGCCGCGAGCGCGAGGAGTGCGAGAGACGTGAACTGTTTCATAGCGAATGTCCTTAAAAAAGGAGACGGGAGAACGATGCGAGCCCTAACACGATAGTTGCCGCCGTGGGCGCAGGGAAGCGCCGCAGCGCGTGCCGCACGGCAATTCAAGCGATCGAAACCGGCTTATGCCGTCGGGCGAACGATCACCCGACCGGTGACGCCACCCTTGAGAATGCGCTCGACTTGCGCCGGCACATCGGCGAGCGCCGCTTCCGTGGCGAGTTCGGCGAGCAGCGGCAGGCGCCAAGCGTCGGCGAGGTTCGACCAGATTCGCTCGCGCTGCGCCTGCGGACACTCGACCGAATCGATGCCGACGAGGTCGACCCCGCGCAAGATGAACGGCATCACCGTGAGCGGCACGTCCACACCGCCAACGAGTCCGCAAGCCGCGACGACTCCCATGCGGTTCATGCTGCGCACGAGCGTCGCGAGCGTGATTCCACCGACCGTATCGACCGCGCCGGCGAAGCGAGTTTTCAGCAAGGGCTTCGTCGTCGCATCTTCGACATCGGCGCGGGCAAGAAATTGCTTGGCGCCGAGCTTGGTGAGCAACTCCTTCGCCTCGGCTTTGCCTGTGACCGCGGTTACTTCGTAGCCGAGCTTCGCGAGCAGCCCGACGGCAATCGAGCCGACCCCGCCCGATGCGCCGGTGACGACGACCTCGCCGCTTGCCGGGGCGACGCCGCGCGCGATGAGCGCTTCGACGCATTGCGCCGCCGTGAGCCCTGCCGTGCCGTAGATCATCGCCGCGCGCGGATCGAGCTTCGACGGCAGCTTCACGGCCCACGCGGCCGGCACGCGCACGTAGCCGGCCATGCCGCCCCAAGTGTTCTGCCCGAGGTCGTGTCCGGTGACGACGACGGCATCGCCGACGCGAATCTCGGTCGCGGCGCCTGCCGTGTTCGCGACCGCGACGACGGTCCCCGCCGCATCGATGCCCGGCACGTGGGGGAACTTTCTGGTGACGGCGGGATTGCCGGTCGCCGAAAGGGCGTCTTTGAAGTTCAGCGAGGAATACGCGACCCGAATCAGGAGCTCGCCCGGGGGCAGTTCGTCGATCGACTTGGTCGTGATTTCCCCCCGAACCCCGGCGGCGTCCTTCGTGACTAAGTAACAAGGGAAGCGAACGTCGCCGGCGGGTGCGTCGTTCGAGGATGGGGCGGCGTGCGACATCGGCGTGGTTCCCTTCATGTCGGAGCGAAAGTCGGAATACGACGGCGGAGCGAACCATTCGAGCCGCTTTGCCGTAGAAAGCAACCGCCGTAAACGTCGAGACAAGTCGATATCTTACGGCTTCAAACCGCAATTGCGTGTAGCGTGTAAGAACTTCGGCTGGCCTCGGTATATCAGTGAGAGGGGCAGGTCGGGACTTGGACGACAGCCCGGTGGACCCTATAATTCGCCTGCATTACAACTTCGTCGCCAACAGCCAATCAATAACTTTTCGTTGAGGAGTAGTCTCATGGGTGCCAATACGGTCGAATTCACGGATGCGAATTTCGATGCGGAAGTACTTAAATCGGGCCAAGCCGTGTTGGTCGACTTCTGGGCTCCGTGGTGTGGCCCTTGCCGTCAGATCGCGCCGATGATCGATGCCTTAGCGGCCGAATATGCCGGTTCGATCAAGGTCGGCAAGGTCAACGTCGACGACAGCCCGCAAGCGGCCGGAGCTTACGGAGTGCAAAGCATTCCGACGTTGATGATCTTCAAGGGTGGCGAAGTGGTCGATCGCTTCGTCGGTGCGAAGCCGAAGAGCGTGCTGCAAGCGGCGCTGGATGCGGCTAAGTAAGCAGGGGTCGGGCGTCAGGGGTCGGGGGTCAGAAAACCAGAAGTCTTCTCGCGGGGAGGAGGCTGGGCCGAGGTGCTGCCGAGTTGCGGCGCTTCGGTCTTGCTTCCTCCTCGCGGTTTTTTATGCCCTGAGTCGCTAGCTTTTGTTAACGAACTCTAAGAACTGCTCCGCAGACGTAAATCGATGTGATTCGGCTTCTGCTCGTCGAGCTTCGATTTTATCGAATAGGTTCTTTGTCGGGCGCACATCCAAGCGTCTCACTCCGTATTCCGTGTCGATCCATAGTAGGGATTCGTCGCCAGCGGAGAATTCAAACTGCTTTTCGTTTCGGAAGCGAACTCTCCAGAGCTTGAGATCTCTCAGATACTCCAAGTCCAAAGGATAATCTGAAAGAACGAAGAGGTATTCCGCCTTTGCAGGGAAGATTCCGCGCGCTCGCCAAGCATATTTCGTCTCTAGATTTCCAAAGCTTCGGTAGTGGGCCTCACCTGTGCCACCCGAACTGAGCAAGCTCCAAAGAAGCGAAATCGCCATCATTCCGATAATGACATTGAGCGCAGTTCGGAAGTACGGTGACCTTTCCGTTTGGACTGCGGCCATCTAACACCGTGGTGGTGGACGTGAGCGTTTTTCAGACTGCTAGTCTAACGTTAGGGAAGTTCAGCACCACATGCATCGCCGGCGGCGTTAATCTTTCTGCAAAATCTCCAAACTGCCGTCAACTTCATCGCGCCGATTGCCGATTTACGTGGCTGTAAGACTTTGCCGGTTGTGGCGATTGCGCGGCCCTCGGGCTGCTAGCGTCGACACGACTTCGGCGACCCGATCAGCGGCGCGAGGTGCGGCATGGCGAAGAAAACGCGGAACGAAACCCGATCGCGAACCACGGACGAAACCGGCAGCCGGTTCTTGTCGACCGATACGCGCGTCGACCCGCCGCACGGAGAACGCCGCGAGGCGGAAGACGCGCTCGCCGGCGACGAACTTGCCGACGATGAACTCGGCGAATCGGCCCACGATGAGTCTGCCCACGACGACGCTTTGCTCGACGACGCGACGGTGCTTGAAGACTCTTCCGTCGATGCGGAAAGCGATGCTCAAGAACTCGACGAGGTCGAGCCCGTCGTCGTCGACTTGGAAGCGGTCGAGTTGTTGCGCAATCAGGCGCGGCAATTGGCCGTGCATCTGAGGTCGCGGCAGCAAGAGTTGGATCGTCGCGAGTCGGAGTGGCAACGGCAACTGGCGCTGCACGATCAAGATCGTCGCACGGCGCAGGCCTGGCTTACCGAACGCCGGTTGGAGCTGGCCGACCGCGAGTCGGGCTTCGCGGCCCGCGAGGCCGAGATCGAGCAACGCTACATCAAGCTGACGGAGATCCAAAGCGCAGCGACCGACGTGTGGAACGAAGTCGAAGCGGCGCAGCAGGCCCGTGATGAAGCGCTAAAGGAAATCGCCGACTTGGCGGCACGGCGCGAGCGCGAATTCGAAGAGCGCACCGCACAGGTCGCAATGGAAGCCGGCGCGGCGATGGCGGCGCAGCGCAGTGCTCTGGCGGAAGTCGAAGCGCGGCGCGAAGAACTGCAAGCGACGATCGACGACGTTCGCCGGCAGCAAGCGGAAATCGCTTCGCAACGCGCCGCGAGTCTTAACGAAGTCGAAGAGACCGTGGCTCGACACTACGAAGAGCTCCAGCGGACGAAAGCCGACTGGCAGGAATCGGTGCGACTGAAAGCCGCCGAGCACGAAGCCTTGGTGCTGGCGCGCGACGAAGCTTTCGAGCAGCGGCGCGCCGAGTTGGAACAACTGGCGATCGAGCATCAAACGCAGATTCAAGCGGCCCGAGCGGAAGCGGAGCGGAGCGCGCTGCGCACGAGCGAAGAGCTGCGTGCCGAGCAGATCGAAGCGGCGCGCGTGCTCGAAGCCCGGCACGAAGACCTGCGCCGCCGGCGCGAAGAGATTGAGCGCACGGCCGCCGAGCCGAGCGAATATCAAGTGAAAATGCAGGCCGAGCTCGACGAGCGCGAAGCGGAGCTCGGTCGACGAGAATCGGCCGTCGGCGAACAGGAGCTACGATTGAAGTCGGCGATGATCGAGTGGGAGCGACTGCGCGCGGAGTTAGAAGAACAACGGGAGCGATTGGCCGCGCAAAGCAGAAGCGACCGACTCGAAGCGGCGGAATTGCGGCGGCGCGCGGAAATGGAGTTGAACGAGCGGCGCGAGTCGCTCGAACGCCACGGCGAACAACTCGATTTCCGCCGCGCCGCGATTCGCCGAGAACAAGACGAGCTCGCCGCCTCGCAACGCGAAACGCTCGAGATGCGACTCGCCGCCGAAGAACTCTGGACGCAGCTCTCGGGCAGCGTCCCGCCGGCCGCTTTGACCGAACAAGTGGCCCGTCTGCGGGGCAAGTTGAGCGAGCAGTATCGCTTGGTGCAGATCGATCTTTCGGCGCAGGCCGGCGAGCTCGAATCGTTGCGCGTCGACCTCGCGAACGAAAGCGAACGGATGCGGACGCAATCGCTCGAATTGCGGCGTTGGGCCGATGCCCGGAGCGAAGAGATCGAGCAGCAAGCGGCCTATCTCACGCACCGCGAAGCGGAACTCGAACGGCAAGACTCCGATCTGCTGCAGCGCGGCCAAGCGTGGCGACAAGAGCGGTTCCAACTCGAGCAGGAAGTTCGCCGACTGCAAAGTGAACTGCGCCGCGCAGGCCTGGAACTGCCGCCGCAACCCGCGATGGCGGAACGCCGCCGCGCGATGGCGATGTAGTCTCCGAGGCGAGCACTATTGGCCGCGCGTCAGCTTCTTGAAGCGGGCCATGAGGTCGCGCGTGATCGGGCCGGGTTCGCCGTGGCCGATCGTGCGGCTATCGACCTTCACGACCGGAATTACTTCCGCCGCGGTGCCCGTCAGGAAGCATTCGTCGGCGATATAGACATCGTGCTTCGTGAGCGGAATCTCGCGCACTTCCAAGCCCGCCTCGCGTCCGAGTTGGATCACGGCGTCGCGCGTCACTCCTTCGAGAATGCCGGCCTCGATCGAAGGGGTGAGCAACTGCTTGTGTCGGATCAAGAAGATGTTGTCGCCCGTGCATTCGGCGACCTCACCTTTGCTGTTGAGCATCAGCGCTTCGATGCAGCCGGCTTGCAGCCCTTCGATCTTCGCGAGGATGTTGTTCAAGTAATTGAGCGACTTGATGCGCGGCGACAGGGCCGCCGGATGGTTGCGAATCGTGCTCGCCGTGATGATCTGGAGCCCCTTCTCGTAGAACTCCGGCGGGTAGAGCGTGATCTTGTCGGCGATGATGATGATCTGCGGATCGCTGGTGCGCGTGGGATCGAGCCCGAGGCTCCCCGCGCCGCGCGTGACGACGAGGCGGATATAGGCGTCGGACAGATTGTTGACGATCAACGTCTCGAGCACCGCGGCCGTCATCGCTTCGATCGAGATCGGGATCTCGAGCCAGATCGACTTCGCCGACTCGTAGAGCCGGCGCAGATGCTCTTGCAGTTGGAAGACCTTGCCGCCGTAGCTGCGCAACCCCTCGAAGATGCCGTCGCCGTAGAGCAGCCCATGATCGTAGACGCTGATCTTGGCGTCGGCTTTGTCGTAGAACTTTCCGGCGATGTAAATTTTGAGAGACATGGGGGGAAGGGGTCGGGGGTCAGGGGTCGGGGGGCAGTTCGGAAAAGCACGAGGCGGAACGGATGCGAAAGACTCAGGTGTTTTCTCGCGGTATCGTTCTTCGCTTGCGGTTTCGCGAACGTTACGAAATTCAATATCGATAAAGTCGGCGGCGCGAGCTGCGTGGCTCGGCCGCCGGCGAATGTGTTCGGGTGTCGTACGTTTTTGCTTCGCTACGGTTCGACGCGGCCTTCTACCAAGCGTACGATTCTATCGGCCTGTTCGGCAATGGCTAGGTCGTGGGTGACCATGACTATAGTGAGGTTTTCGCGTTCGTTCAACGACCGCAGGATGCGCAGAATGTCGTTGCCGGTCGAGCGGTCGAGGTTTCCGGTCGGTTCGTCGGCCAGCAACACTTTCGGTCCGGTGATCAAGGCTCGGGCGATCGCGGTGCGCTGCATTTCGCCGCCGGAAAGCTCCCGCGGTTTGTGATGCAAGCGGTGCCCGAGGCCGACGATCTCTAACAGACGCTTAGCCTCGGCTTCATGTTCGCGCCGGCGGCGCCAGTATTTGAAAACGCCGTCGGAAATCATGCTCGGCGACAGCACGTTCTCGAGCGCCGTCATTTCCGGCAGCAGATGATAAAACTGAAAGATCAGGCCGAATTGCGTGTTTCGCAGCACGTCGCACTCGCGCGTCGGGCGGTTGTCGATCCGCCGGCCGTCGAGCCGAACCTCTCCCTGGTCGGGCCGATCGAGCGTGCCGAGCAGATGCAGTAGCGTACTTTTTCCGGAGCCGCTCGAGCCGATGATCGCGAGAAATTCCCCTCGATGCACTTGGAGCGTTGCGCCCCGCAGCACCGGAATCTTGTGCGCTCCTTTGAAGTAGTTTTTCTGTAGGTCGACCGCCTCGATATGGATCTGCTGCGGATCGACGACCGGGGCCGGATCGGCTTCCTCGGCCTTCAGCAATTGCAGGCGCGGCGAAAGGCGCTGCCCTTCGTCGGACGTTGGGCGCGGTTGCGAGGGAGACATGCTTCGTTCTCGGCGGTGGATCGGGCGAAGGGCGTGTAACGCATCTCGGGCGGGGCGGTTGCTGGTCGCGCGACGTTAATCGTAACGGAGCGCTTCGACCGGATGCATGCGCGCCGCGCGGAGCGCGGGCAAGATGCTCGCCCCGACGGCGATGCCGAGCGCGCCGACGACGATCATCGCGACCGTCGCAGGATCGACGATCGTAGGGATCTTATAGAAGTAATAGATCGACGGATCGAACACCTTTCGGCCGGTCACGTGGCTGAGGACGTCGGCGATCTCGTTGATGTAATGGACGAATGCGAGGCCGGTGATGAGCCCTCCTCCGGCACCGACGGCGCCGAGCGATAAGCCGTAGGCGAGGAAGATCCCCATGATGCCGCGCGACGAAGCACCGAGCGACTTCAAGATGCCGATGTCTTTGGTCTTCTCGACGACGATCATGAAGAAGATCGCGAGGATGCCGAAGCCGGCGACGGCGATGATGAGGAACAACAGGACGTTCAAGATCGCGGTCTCCATTTGCACGGCGGCGAGGAGCGCTCCTTGCTTATCGCGCCACGTCGACACGCGATACAACTGCGGATGGAACACGGCCTTGAGCTTGTCGCGGACGATGATGCCGTCGGCATCGTTCTTGAGTTTGATTTGAATCGAAGTCACGCGCGCGTTGCCGGTTTGCGGGTCGATCATGCCCCGAAGCTTCTGCAACTTCTCGATCGGCACGAAGACGAACTGCGAATCGTATTCGCTCATTTTGCATTCGTAGAAGTCGGTGACCGTGAAGAGGTCGTCGATCGCGCGCGGCGGTGTGCCGGCGGCAGGAAGCGTGAGGCGGACGTCGTCGCCAGGCATGACGAGAAATTGTTCTTGGCCCGCGCGATCTTGGTAGCTCGCCAGCGCGATGCCGAGCACGAGGCCGGAATGCTGCTGCTTGGCGGGATCGAACGTGTTTTGCGACGGCGGCGCGGCAGGAAACGGATTCCCGGTCTTCACGGCCTCGGCCTGCGCGATCTCGAACGCGTTTTGCGGCACGGCCGGCTTCGGCTGCGGCGCGGGATTGGTCGGACCGGCGGCTACGGCATACGGGGAGCTTGCCGCTGCGCCGTCGTTCGGCGATGTCGAAGGGGCGGGCCCGCGCAGCCCGAGCGGATCGTTGTCGGGCGGCTCGGCTTGCGTGTGGTTGAACGCGGCTTCATCGCGACGATGCCCCCAGCCGGCTTCGGCGAGCGAAGCGCGGCGGCCGTCTTGCGTGTCGTAGCCCGCCTCGCGGAGGTTGAAGCTGAAGTTCTTGCGGTTGTCGGGATGTTGGAGGAACTGCCCGAAGTCGCTCGCTTGCGATTGCGTTCGCGCATCGATGCCGATGAGCTGCACCGGCTGCGTGACCCATTGCCGCTGCACCTTATAGCTGAGCATCGCCGGGACGACGACGGTCGGCGTCATCCCTTCGATATACTCGCCGGCCGCCTTACGGATTTCGTTCATGTGCCACTGGGCATCGACGAACCCCTCGAGGCTCTGCGCCTCGAAGACGACGTCGGAGAGGACGCCGTGGATGCGGGCTTGCATCTCGACGGCGAAGCCCTTCATCACGCTATTGACGACGATCATCGTCGCCACGCCGAGCAACACGCTCACGACCGAAGCCAGCGCGATGTAGCGGGTCGAAAGATATTTGCGGCAGAGGAGGAAGACGTACATTTACCCATCCTTGGGTTTCGTTGGGCGGCTTGGTTTGTCGAAGCGGTTATTCTTCGGAAAGTGGGAGGATGGGAATGACGAATGACTAATGTCTAATGACGAAGCTTTCGCATTCCCTCGGCCATATCCTTGGCCCTGGCCCCTCTAAACTTCGTGTCGTAGCACTGGGAACAAAATCACATCGCGAATCGTTTGGGCGTTCGTCAGCAGCATTACTAAGCGATCGATACCGATCCCTAAGCCGCCGGCAGGGGGCATGCCGTGCTTCAAGGCGCGGACGAAGTCGTGGTCCATCTTCGACATCGAATCTTCTTCTTTTTGTCCTTCGAGTTGGCCGCTGAAAAGCTCTTCTTGCAGGTACGGATCGTTCAGCTCGGTGTAGGCATTGGCGACTTCCATACCATGCACGAACAGCTCGAACCGTTCGGCGACGCGCGGATTGTCGCGCTTCCGCTTCGTCAGCGGGCAGATGCTCGCCGGATAATCGATTACGAAGATCGGCCCGACGAGCGCGTCTTCCACCTTCTCTTCGAAGACTTCGCTCTTGATGACATCCGGATGCTTGCCGGTCGTCTCGAAGCCGATCTTTTCCGCCAGCGCCTTCACCGCGGCTTCGTCGTCGGGGCGCACGCCGGCGTGCTTCTCGAAGAGCTCGTCGTAACTCAGGCGTTGGAACGGCGGCGTGAAGTCGATCGTCTTCTCGCCCCACTTCAACACCAGCGAATCGTCGCCCGCGGGCCGGCTGGCGCGAATCGCGCCGACGATCAGCTTCTCGGTCAGGTCCATCATCGAGCGATAGTCGCCGTAGGCCTGGTAGACCTCGAGCATCGTGAATTCGGGATTATGCCGCGGGCTGATACCTTCGTTGCGGTAGACCCGGCCGAGTTCGTAAACCCTTTCGACGCCGCCGACGAGCAGCCGCTTCAAGTGCAGCTCGAGCGCGATGCGCATGTAGAGCTGCATGTCGAGCGCGTTGTGGTGCGTTTCGAAAGGGCGCGCCGCCGCGCCGCCGGCAATGGCGTGCAACGTCGGGCCTTCGATTTCGACGAACCCTTCGCCGCCGAGCGTGCTCCGGATCGACTGCACGATCTTGGTTCGTTGCAGGAACCGATCGAGCGCCCCTTCGGTGTAAATGAGGTCGATATAGCGCATCCGTTGCCGCTGTTCGGCGTCTTGGATGCCGTGGAACTTATCGGGATGCGGCAGCACTGACTTCGTGAGAAAGGTGAGCTGCTCGGCGAAGATCGTCAGCTCGCCGGTCTTCGTCCGCTTGAACTCTCCTTCGACGCCGATCAAGTCGCCGAGGTCGAAGTTCTCGGCCAGCGCCCAATTCTCTTCGCCGACTTGGCCCCGGCCGATGAAGACCTGAATCTTGCCGGTCCAATCTTTAATGTCGAGGAAGATCAGCTTCCCCTTCGTGCGCTGGAGCACGATCCGGCCGGCGGCGCGCACCTTCGGCCCATGCAAGATCGGGCCCTTGTCGCGCGCCCCTTCGACCGCGGCTTCGGCCGGGATCTCTTCCGTGATTTCGTTCTCGCGCTTGCGGATCGACCCGATCGACAGATGGTCGTCGAACCGGTGGCCCCACGGGTCGTGCCCGAGCTCGGTGATCTTGCGCAGCTTTTCGCGGCGCGCGGCTTCGTGGACTCCGGGCGTACTGACATCTTCGGTCGACATGGCAGGCAGGCGCAGTGCTAGAGAAGGTGGAGAGCGATAACTCTTTCGAGCGATAAGTCTAAAGAGTGCCGTATTTTAGGGAAACACGAAGGTGGGTCAACGGCAACCGCGGCGTGCCGGCATGCCCGACGCTTCTTCGCAGGATCGCGATCAAAGCAAGTGACGTAGCGAAGTTACGACAAAGTTGCAGGCCCGGTACGCGCGCCCCGGCCGAGAGAGGTCGGGATCGTAATTCGCCTGCTACCAAGACGACGATGGTGCGGCGCGGGTTCGGTCGCGGCATGCGGAGCATACCTACAACGTTGCGGCCCGTTGCTTCGCGGCGTGCCGGGTTGCAAAATAGCCCGGCTCGGTCCCTTCTCGTCCATTTCACATCTTGAGGAGCAAAGCATGTTGCGTCGCATCGCGTTCGCCGTTGCCGTGGTGGGGTTGTTTTCGTGCGGGGCCGGGCAAGCAGGAGCTCAGGCGACGCCCGAGCAGTTGGACGAGGTCGCTAAGCTTTCGGCCAATCAATACGACCAAATTAAGGAAGTGTTTGCCGAGGCGCGAGCCTGGCTGAAGGACGAAGCGAACCATAAGTTCACCAACGCCAAGCTCAAGCGAGACGACGCCAAGAAGCTTGTGGAAGACCTATACGCGGCCGGAGCCGTGCGGTTCTATGCCAGCGCCCTGATGAAAAACGGCACGGCGGAGACCGCCTCGACGCTGATGGTCGTCTTCGGTGGGCAGCCTGCCGTACGGACGAAGGTGTTGAAGACCGTCAACGACTTCAACAAGACTCAGCTCACGGCGCAGGGCAAGCCCGAGCTGCTCGAATCGCTCACGATGCCCGACGCCGGCCAGCCGATCTTGCAAGTCGTGCTGGATTATTAAACCGTCCGTCTATTAAGCGGGTCCGTCTCGGAAAACTCTCTCGGCCGGTCGTTAGCCGATGGAACCTCGGCGGGCTTTCGCTTACGCTGAGGGGCCCCGCTTGCGCCTGTCGATGCACTAATCTCCGCTCCTGCATTCGGAATCATCTGCTATGGGTCTCGACCACGGTCCTTCGACGCACATTGAAACGGAAGATGAAATCACGGCCGCGCGGAATGCCAAGCTCGGCATGAAGCTGTTCGTGTTGTATCTCGCCGTCTATGCGATCTATGTGTTTCTCGCGGCCTTCTCGCCGCAGACGCTGCGCACCATCGGGCCGTTCGGCTTGAACGTCGCCGTGCTCTACGGCTTCGGGCTCATCATCAAAGCGCTCTGCTTGGCGTTGGTCTACGCTTGGATCTGCCGCACGCATGCGCCGCGGTAGCGTTGTTGCCGTGCTGCTCGGTAGTCGCGTCGTTCGCTCGATTTCGGTTTCTTCGGTCTGCGTTTTTGCCTCGATAAGGATGTGCCCGTGAAGTACGAAGCCTCGCTTTCGGCCGTCGTGATCTTTGCTCTGTTCGTCTTCGTGACGTTGGCGATCAGCTTCTACTTCGCGCGCAAGACGAGCTCGGCGAAGAGCTATTTCGCCGCCGGCGGACAGATTCATTGGTTCGTCAACGGCGTGGCGTTCGCCGGCGATTATCTTTCCGCGGCGTCGTTTCTCGGCATCTGCGGGATGATCGCGTTCTACGGCTACGACGGGTTCCTCTACTCGATCGGCTACCTGGCGGGCTGGGTCGTGGCGCTGTTCGTCGTCGCCGAGCCCTTGAAGCGTTTGGGCAAGTACACGTTCGCCGACGCGCTCGACGCGAAGTTCGGCTCGCCCGGCATCAAGCTCGCGGCCGGCATCAGCACGCTCGTCGTCAGCATCTTCTACTTGATCCCGCAAATGGTCGGCGCGGGCGCGCTCGTGAAACCGCTGCTAGGGTTCGACCACGCGATCGGCGTCTGCTTGGTCGGTGCCGTGGTCGTGATGATCGTCGTCACGGCCGGCATGGTGAGCACGACGTACGTGCAGTTCCTCAAGGGCTCGCTGTTGGTCGTGTTCAGCACGGTGCTCACCGTGGCGATCTTGAACCGCGGGCTCGTCGATCCCTCGGAGAGCGACGCGGCGACCCGGCCGCGGATCTTGCTGAGTGGGGCGAGTGAAGCGAAATCGGCAACCGAAGTCGCACCAACCGGCGATTGGAGCAAATCGGCTTATTCCCGAACTCGCGATGCCGAAGGAATCGTCACCGTTTGGAAGAAGTTCGAGCTCGAAGGGCAATCGGGACTGATCGAATGCCAGGCCTCGACGATCACGAAAGAGGGCAAGAAGCTCGTCAACGGCAAGCCGTGGGGCAAAGGACCAGGCGAAGCCGACTTCTTTCCGGTCGGCACGGTGGCTAAGTTGCCGGGCGATGCCAAGTCGACCGGGAAGCTCGGCCCGCTCGAGTATTTAAGTACGCTCGAACAGAGCACGATGCTGCTCTGGGCCGAAGACAAAAAGAAGATCACCGAGGCCGACGGCTCCGTCACCACGGTTTACTATCCGACGCCGACGAAAGGCTCCGACGTCCTCATGCCGGGGAACAGTCCGACGTTCGCCGGCCTGCGTGCGCCGGAGTTCTCGAAGAAGCTGAACTTTCTTTCGCTCATGCTCGCGCTCTTCTTCGGCACCGCTTCGCTGCCGCACATTCTGATTCGCTACTACACGGTGAAAGACCAAGCCGCGGCGCGAAAGAGTACGGTCGTCGGCATCGCCTCGATCGGGTTCTTCTACGTGCTCACGTTGTTCATTGGCCTCGGCGCGATGACGAGCGGCGCGATCGACGTGACCAACTCGAACATGGCTGCTCCGCTCTTGGCGAAGAGCATCGGCGAGACGCTCTTCGCGATCATTTCGGCGATCGCCTTCACGACCGTGCTCGGAACGGTCGCAGGCCTGATCGTCGCGGCTTCCGGCGCCGTGGTGCATGATCTGCTCTCCGGCTTCTTCAAGCTCGAGATGGACGACCACAAGAAGGTGCGCTTCGGGCGGATCGGGTCGGTCGTCGTCGGGGTGATTGCGATCATCCTCGGCATCTTGTTTGAGAAGATGAACGTGACGTTCTTGGTCGGCTGGGCGTTCAGCGTCGCGGCCTCGGCCAATATGCCGTCGCTCGCCACGATGCTCTTCTGGAAGGGAACGACGCGGCAAGGCATCATCGCCGGCATCTTGGTCGGCATGGTCTCGTCGCTCGGCTGGGTGCTCCTCAGCGCCGATGCCTATAAAGACGTCTACGGCCTCTCGCCCGACTTGGCCCCGATGCCGTTCAGCCAACCCGGCATCGTCACGATCCCGCTCGGCTTCGCCACGGTGATCCTCGTCTCGCTATTGACGAAGAAGAAGGACGTCGCCGTTCCAACGGCCCGATAAGGGTTAGGGCGCCGGTCGAAACAGCGACTCGCCGAACTTCTCGCGGCCGAATTCGCCGATCCGCTTCTTCGTTTCCGGCGTGAGGAGAAAGTCGGCGAACTTCGTCGCTTCCGGTTGATGCAAGCCGGGATGCTTCGCCGCCGAGACGACGATGACCGAATAGCGGTTGATCAGGGCCGGATCCCCTTCGACGAGCGGCACGTTCTTCAACTTCTCGCGGAGCGCGAGGTAAGTGCCTCGATCGGTCAGCGTATACGCTTGCTTTTCGTCCGCCATGCGCAGCGCATCGGCCATGCCCAAGCCGGCGCGAACATACCAATCGCCGCTCGGCTCGACTTTGGCCGACTTCCAAAAAGATTTTTCTTTGACGTGCGTTCCCGACTCGTCGCTGCGAGAAACGAACGGGGCTTTCGCTTCCGAGATCGTGCGCACGGCCTCGGCCGCCGACTTGAGGCCCTTCACCTTCGCCGGGTCGGTCGCAGGTCCGACGATGATGAAATCGTTTTCCATCAATGGACGCCGCGAGACGCCGAAACCGTCGTCCATGAATTTCTGCTCGGCCTCGGGCGAGTGCGAGATGATCACATCGCCGTCGCCGCGGCGCGAGTTCTCAAGCGCTTGTCCGCTCCCGACGGCGACTACCTTCACATCGATGCCCGACTGCTCCCGAAACTTCGGCAGCAAGTAATCGAGCAAGCCGGAATCGCGCGGGCTCGTCGTCGTTTGCAGCGTGATCGTCGCCGCCGCCGATGCTTGCTGCTTGGCGGGTTTCGTATCGGAGCTACAGCCGCTCGCCGGCAACAAGGCGAGCAACGCGAGCAACCAGCAACGGGAAAGGTTCATAAGAAGCGTCCCTTCATCATGGCGGGCGAAGCGTGCTTAATAGATCATCTTACCGGCGACGAAGTCGGCAGTGCGCGAGTCGCGCGGCTGCGTGAAGAAGGTTTCCGTCGCGGCCGTTTCGATCGGCACGCCGTCTAATATTAAACAAACCCGCTCGGCCGTGCGACGGGCTTGGAACAAGTTGTGCGTGGCCCACACGATCGCCGGCCGGCGCTCGCGCGCAGTCGTGCGCAGTGCTGTTTCGACCATCGCGACTCGGGCCGGGTCGAGGTTCGCCGTCGGCTCGTCGAGCACCAAGAGCTCCGGTTCGACGACGAGTGCCCGAGCCAGCGCGGTCAGTTGAATCTGCCCGCCGGAGAGAGTTCGTGCCGATTGCGCGGCGAGCTTCGTGAGATCGAGCAGGGCCAGAATCGCGTCGACCTTCGCGTTGCGCGTCGCTTGGTCGGAAAGGCCGCGAATCCGCAAACCGTACTCGACGTTGTAACGAACCGAGCCTCGCTGCATCAACGGATTCTGCGGCATCCAAGCGATGCGATGCCGCGCCGCTTGGCTCTCCGCCGGCTTCGCGAGGTCGGCTCCGTCGAACGAGACGCGACCTTGGTCGGGCGCGATAAGTCCGGCGAGCATCTTTAGTAGCGTACTTTTTCCGGCACCTGTCGGCCCGACGATCGCCAGCGTTTCGCCGCGGGCAATCGTCAACGTCGGAGCGCTCAGGCGAAACGTCGCGCTCAAGCGCTTTTCGATCCAATCGACATGCACTAGCGGCGTCTCGCTCATGCCATCCCTCGCGCTTGCGTGCGCAGGATAACGAAGTTGACGAGGAGCGCCAGCGTCATCAACACGGCTCCGAGCGCGAGCGCCATTGAAAACTCTCCGCGCGCCGTTTCGAGTACGATCGAGGTCGTCAAGACGCGGGTGTGCCCTTGGATATTGCCGCCGACCATCAACACTGCCCCGACTTCCGAGAGGCTGCGCCCCAAGGCCGTCGCGATTGCGAGGCCGACGCCGCTGCGGGCCTCGCGGAGGATCGCGCGCCGCGCTTGGCTCGGCGAAGCGCCGAGCCCGCGAAGTTGATCGAACAATTCGCGCGGCACCGCCGCCACGGCGTGCATGGTAATGCCGACGACGAGCGGCAGCGCTAAGATGAACTGCGCGACCATCATCGCTTGCGGAGTATAAAGCCAACCCCAAGCGCCGAGCGGTCCGCTGCGCGAGAGGAGCAGATAGACGAGCAGCCCGACGACGACCGGCGGCAGCGCCATGCCGGTGTGAATGATCCCGACGACGATCTCGCGCCCGGGAAACTTCGCGAGCCCGAGCCACGCCCCGAGGGGCACGCCGACGAGCGTCGCCGACGACACGGCGACAGCCGAGACTTGCAGCGTCAGCCGAACGATCTCCGCTAACTCGCCCGAATCGGTCATACTATTCATCGCCGCTGGATCCGGTTTCCCTATCGTCGTCCGAAAGACGAATGATTCGGCCGGCTACTTCGGCTTCTTCGCCCGCGGCTTGCGGGTGCGGGCCGGTTCGGCTGCGGCGGCGAAGTGCGGCGCGGCGGGTTGCGCGTGTGCCGTGTCGGCGGCAGGTTCGGCGACGGCCGTGGTGCGGACATCGTCCGTCCGTTGGTGGTCGTACTCGTCCGCCGCATCGTCTTCGACCGACACCTTGCCCGACGTCCCGGGGAAGACCATGATCTCGCCGAACAGATTCGACTGTTCCGTTTTCACGCTATGGTGCCGGGCCAATTCGAGCACGGCGAGGAACATGCCGACGAGCTTCGACTTGTGCATGCCCGGCTCGAAGAGCTCGCCGAGCGCGACACTGCCCTGTTCATTCAGCAACGCGGCGATGCGTTTCATATGCACGTGGATCGGCGTGTCGTCGTACACGATGTTCGTCTGCGCCGGGCCTTTGCGATCGCGCACGATCCGCGCAAACGCGCTGACCAAGTCCCACAACTCGACCTCTTGAATCGCTTCGTTCGCCAGATCGTCGGTCGGGCTCGGGCGTTCGATGGCGAGCCGGCCGAAGTGCTCTTGCCACGTTCGGCATTTGTCTTCGAGCATGCTCGCGGCATCGCGAAACTTTTTGTATTCGAGCAGTTGGCGCACGAGGTCTTGCCGCGGGTCGTCGAGCGGCTCTTCGACTTCGTCCGCGTGCGGCAACACCAACCGCGACTTGATCTCGATCAGCGTGCTCGCCATTTCGAGAAACTCGCCGATCCCGTCGATGTCGAGCTTCTCCAGTAAGTCGAGATGCGCGCAGAACTGTTCCGTGACGAGCGCAATCGGCATGTCGACGATGTCGATCTCGTGTTTGCGCACGAGATACAACAACAGATCGAGCGGGCCGCGAAACGATTCCAGGTCGACACGAAAGTTCATCGATAGTTCGTCGTCCGTCTGTGGGCGCGAAACAGGCGAAGGCCTACGGCGGCGAAGCGACGTAAGGGCAACGTTCATCGAGAAACTCACGCACTACGAGGACGACGTCGCAGCCGAGCTCCGAACAAGAAGCTCCGGCCGGCGACACCGCTTCATCGTAACACGCGCCGCGCGAGCGCGGCATGATCCCGAGAATCGTTGCGATCCTTAAGTTCTTTTCGACCGTTACAGCTTGCCGGCTTGAGGTTTCCCGCCGGCGGCGGCACGCCTTTCCTTAAACGAAGCACACGTATAGACTTACTAGCAACGCAGGCCGTCGCCGCTTGCGGTTTCGCGAGCCCTCGTCACGGGAGCATTCGACGATGAACTACGAACAACTTTGGGCTCCTTGGCGGCTCGGCTATATCCAAGGGGGGGAAGCCCAGGACGAAGCGCCGCGGGCCGAACCGCGCTGGCGCGAAGGGGCCGATCATGCGTGTTTCCTCTGCCGCGACGTCGCCACGCCCGAGGATGATCGGCGCAACTTCGTCGTCGGGCGGGGAGCGCGAACGCTGATCGTGCTCAATCGCTACCCCTACAACAACGGCCATCTGCTGATTGCACCGCAAGCACACAAAGGCCGGCTCGACGAACTGGAGCCCGAGGAACATTTGGAACTAATGCAGACGCTCGCACGACTCGTCGGTATCGTCGAAAAAAAATTGAACGCCGAGGGGATCAACGTCGGTCTCAATCTCGGCAAGATCGCCGGAGCAGGTCTGCCCGGCCATCTCCATTGGCATGTCGTTCCGCGGTGGAACGGCGACACGAATTTTATGCCGGTCTTCGCCGGAGTGCGGGTCATCCCGCAATCGCTCGACACGCTTTGGGAGTTCCTGACGGATGCGCTCAAGTCCGACGCCGTTTAACGGCCCGCTACAGAGATCGTCGCAAACATTCGTCGATCGCGAGCGCGCGCTGCTGGCCGATTATGCGATGGCCGGCGCAGCCTCGAAGGGGCGGAAGCACGAAGAACCGACTCACGCCTACCGGAGCCCGTTCCAGCGCGATCGCGATCGGATCGTGCATAGCACGGCTTATCGTCGGCTGAGCGGCAAGACGCAAGTGTTCACGCGCGAAATGGGAGACTTCCACCGGACGCGGCTCACGCATACGCACGAAGTGGCGAGCGTGTCGCGCACGTTGGGCCGCGCGCTTCGCTTAAACGAAGACCTGATCGAAGCCCTCGCCCTCATGCACGACATCGGGCATCCCCCGTTCGGACACGCCGGCGAAGACGTGCTCGACGACTGCGTGCGGGCTCAGGCGAGCACGGGCGAGGTCGGGTTCTCGCACAACCGGCAAGCGCTACGCATCGTCGAGATCATCGAGCAACGCTACCCGGAATTCTCGGGGCTGAATTTAAGCTTGGAAGTGCTCGAAGGGCAGCAAACGCGAGCGATGAAGCGGGGCTCGGCGACGAGGCCGCTCTTGGAATCGCAAGTCGTCGACGCGGCCGACAGCACGGCTTACGACACGCACGACGTCGACGATGCGCTGCATCTCGGCTTGCTTACGATCGCCGAGCTCGACGAGGTGCCGCTGTGGCGCGAGGCGACGTCGCGCGTCCGCAGCCGTTATGCGGCGCTCGAAGCCGGCGAACTCAAGCGCTGCATCTTGCATGAGCTGATCGATTGGCAAGTGAGCGATTTGCTTGCGTGCTCCACCGAACGACTCGAAGCCTGGGGGATCGAATCGACCGAGCAGGTGCGGCAGGCGCAAGTCATCGTGCGGCCGAACGACGAGCTGTTCGCCCTCAAGGCCGAGTTGGAAAAGTTCTTGTATGCCCGCGTGTATCGTCACCCGACGGTCGTCGCTTCCCGGCTCATTGCGCAACAGCAGCTACGCGAGATGTTCGCCGGCTTTACGAAGCGGCCGGAGCTGATGCCGGAGTCGTTTCGCCAACGGATCGAAGTCTACGGCCTCGGCCGAAGCGTGTGCGACTATCTCGCGGGCATGACCGATCGCTTCTGCCAGCAAGAGTATTTGCGGCTGTTTCCGGAGTGAACGACGGTCTACATCTGCCCGACTACATTTGCCCGTCTACATTTGCTCGACGACGTCGATATTCAACAACGTCAGGCCGAGCTTGATCGTGCGGGCCGTGAGATCGCAGAGCAATAGGCGGCTGTGCTTCGTTTCGTCCGTCGGCGCTTTCAGCACCGGGCATTGCTCGAAGAACGTCGAGTAGTGGTTCGCCAAATCGTAGAGATACGACGTGAGTACGTTCGGGCGGAAGTCGGCGACCGCCGTTTCCAGGGCTTCCTCGAAGCGCAAGATCGCGATCGCGAGCGCGCGCTCGGCAGGCAACTCGAGTTGCATTCCCGCCGCACTGCGGCGCAGCATGTCGACTAGGATCTCGCCCCGGCGGAAGATGCTACGCACGCGGGCATAGGCATACTGCATATACGTGGCCGTGTTGCCGCTCATCGCCAGCATCTTGTCGTAGCTGAACTCATAGTCACTGGTCCGGTTCTGCGACAGGTCGGCGTATTTCAACGCCCCGATGCCGACGATTTCGGCGATCCGTCGTCGATCTTCGGCGCTAAGCTCTGCGCCGCCGGTTTTGCGATCGTCGTTCTCGCTCACGATGGCATGAGCCCGATCGACCGCTTCGTCGAGTAGCGACTTGAGTCCAACGGCGTCGCCGGAGCGCGTCTTATACGGCCGGCCGTCTTTGCCGAGCACGGTGCCGAAGCTCACATGCCGGAAGTCGCAGGCAGCGAAACCCCAGAGCTTCGCGGCGGCGAACAGATGTTCGAAGTGCAGGCTCTGCCGATGGTCGACCACATAGAGCATCGCGTCGGGCTTCCAGCGCTGCATCCGGTAGCGGATCGTCGCGAGATCGGTCGTCGCGTAGAGAAACGCGCCGTCTTTTTTCCGAATGAGCATCGGCACTTCTTGGTCGGGAAAGAAGACGCAGAGCGCGCCGTCGCTTTCGCGGGCGATCCCTTTACGCTTGAGCTCTTCGACGACGTCGGATAGTTGATCGTGGTAGAAGCTCTCGCCGAGCGTTTCGTCGAACGTGACCGATAATCGCTTGTACGTCTCTTCCAGCGTCGTGAGGCACGGCGGCATAAACTCTTGCCAGAGCCGCAGGTTCTCGGCATCGCCGGAGTGCAGCTTCGCGGTCTCTTCGAGCACGGCCGAGCCGATCTTCGGATGCGCCGCGGCGAGCTTCGCCAGTGCGGCGTCGGCGTCGATCTGCGCGAGCTTGGCTTCGAGATCGGCAACGGCCTCGCGCTGTTCGCCGACGTCGCGCTGCGCTTTCTTCAGCGTTTGCGCGGCCTTTTTATCGGCGTTTTTGTCCCCGGTCGGCTTCGTCGCTTCGGCGACTCGGAGCATCGCTTCGGTGCCTGCGAGCTTTTCGCGGAGCTTCGGCAACTCGTCCTTGCCTTGGAAGTAGCCGACGAGTTGATTCACCTGTCGATACAACCGCGACAGCTCATCTACCGGGTTCGCCTTGTACGCCGCTTCGTCGCGGAAGTGGCGGAAGCCGTAGATGATCATGCCGAACTGCGTCCCCCAGTCGCCGATGTGGTTGTCGCCGACGGCGTGGTGCCAGAGGAAGTTCAGCGTCCGGCAAATGCTGTCGCCGATCGCGGTCGAACGGATGTGTCCGACGTGCATCGGTTTCGCGACGTTCGGGCCGGAGAAGTCGACGACGTAGGTCTTCGGCTCGGCGACCGGCGCGATGTTCAAGCGTTCGTCGCGCACGGCGATCTGCAATTGCGCCGTGAGCCAATCGTCGCGCAGTTTCAAGTTGATGAAGCCCGGGCCGGCGATCGAAGGCTCGTCGCAAAATTCCGCGACGTCGAGCTTGGCTTTGATCTCTTCGGCCACTTCGCGCGGCGGGCGCTTCAAGAGCTTGCCGAGCGGCATCGCGCTGTTGATCTGGTAGTCGCCGTTGCGCGGGTCTTGGCTCGGGATGACCATCTCGACGACGGTCGCAATGTCGGCCGGCGAGACCCAACCGGAGAGAGCCGCTTCGAGGCGATCGCGCAACAATCGACGAGCATTCATGGCCGTGGCTTCAACTTAGTCGAGGAAATTCGAGTCGAGAGAAACGTAATCCGCCGATTGGAAACGATGCGACCGGATTGTTCAACCCGGCGGGGCGTTGGCAAGCGGGGGACGTGAGTTGCTCGGTAGCTCGGGTGCGCGTGGAAGAGTGGCGACTTACGTCCCTCGCTCACCGAGAGGGCGGCTCGATCCGGCGGTGCGCTTCGTCCGGCGCTTGTGGCATACGGCACGTGGAACGTGCCTGCTACTTTACTTCGCTGGGTCTTTCGGCGTGAACGGTACGCGCTTCGCGCCGGTCCAAAGTTCGTCGAGGCGGTAGTAGTCGCGGGTCTTGCCGTCGAACAGATGGATGATGATGTCCCCGTAGTCGAGCAAGATCCAGCCGCCGGTTTGATAGCCTTCGACGCCGAGCCGGCGATCGCGCAGATCGTCTTCGAGCTTGTGGTCGATCTCTTCGCTGATGGCGTGGAGTTGCCGCGTGCTGGAGCCGGTCGCGATGACGAAGTAGTCGAACTCCGTCGTAAGCTCGCGCAGGTCGAGCACGACGATCTCTCGGGCTCGATTTTCGTGTGCCGTTTGAGCGGCTGCCAAGGCTCTGTTCAATGCTCGTTCGCGCGACGCTACCGCGGAGTTTTCGACTTTCAAGCTGCTGGTGGCCACGACCGTCCCTCGGGTGAATCTGCTGCGAACTATCTCCATTCTACCGAGACAAGAGGAATCGGCGGAAGGTTCTTTGCCGGGGCGGCGGAATTTTCCCCTCCCGGGCCGGCGGAGAGCGGCAGATGCGCTAAAATGTGTCGATCTTGCCTCGTTTCATGCCGTTTTCAGCGAGAACACCCGATGGCCGACCCAAGCAAACCGACGAACGACACTTGGCTGGAAGAAGGAAGCAAAGCGCCGGACTTCACGCTCGCCTCGGATCAAGGGCCACCGGTCAAGCTCGGCGGACTCCGCGGCGGGCCGGTCGTCGTCTACTTTTATCCGCGCGACGACACGCCGGGCTGCACGCGCGAGGCCTGCGCATTTCGCGATCGGAGCGGCGAGCTGAAAGCACACGGAGCTACGGTGCTCGGCATCAGCACCGACGATGTGAAGAGCCACGGGAAGTTCCGCGACAAGTTCTCCTTAAACTTTCCCCTCTTGGCCGACGTCGACCACAAGACGGCCGAAGCGTTCGGTGCCTGGCGCGAGAAGAATATGTACGGCAAGAAGTCGATGGGGATCCAGCGCTCGACGTTTCTGATCGACGGCGCGGGCATCGTGCGCAAGGTGTGGCGCAAGGTAAACGTCGACGGTCATGATGCCGAAGTCCTCGCGGCCTTAGACGCACTCGGCGCGAAACCGGAAAAGCCGAAGGCCACGGCGACGAAAACTGCGCCGGTGAAAAAAGCCGTGGCGAAGTCGCCGCCGACGAAGGTCGCGAAGAAAAAAACTACGAAGAAGAAAAAGTAGCTCGTCGCGCTGGCGACTAGACTGCGACCGGCTCGTAAAGCTTCGGCCGTGGCGCTTCGATCTTCGGCAGGCGCTCGAGTTCGTCGTCGATCGCGGCGGCGAGCCCTAGCGCGTGTGCCCCGTACATCAGCGTGGCATGCGTGCCGGTGATGTTGCGTACGCGGATCGGTCCGCGAATGAGATGCTCCCAACCGAGCAGCGGTGTCTGCACGGCGGACAACGGTTGACGGGCGGCGCGAAACAGATGCGCGCCCCCTTGGAGCGGGCCGGCGATATAGCGCTCGATTGCGTGGAAGTGTTCCTTAATCATCCGGAGCCGGACCGGCGAGAAGAACGAAATGTCTTCCGCGAAGTGGCTCATGAACTCGCCGTCGGCTGTGCATTGCGCCGCGTCGCCGTCGGCCGGCGCTCGGTCGGCGCGGCCGAGTAAGCGACGAGCCGTTTTTGCGACCGCCTGTCGGCAGCGCGCGAGTGCGCGGCGGCGTTCGGTCGCCGGCATGCCGGCGAGTTCGCCGAGGTAGAGCGGGAGATTGCGCGATAGGGCCCGAAGGCGATGGAAGCGCGAAGCGGTCAGAGTTCGTTCGAGCGCGAGCGGGACACCGGCATCGAGCAGCCCAAGGAATTCGACCTCTTCGCCGAGCGCTTCGAGTTGCCGCGCGATTTCGTAGGCCATCCACGCGCCCGACGAATAACCGGCAAGTCGATAAGGGCCCTGCGGCTGAATGCCACGGAGCATTTCGATGTAGTCGCGCGCACACGCTGCGACTTCCGCGACGTGTGCGTCGGGCGATTCGTCGTTGAGTCGAGGCAATTGGATGCCGTACACGGCTTGCGTCGAACGGAGCGCGGCGATCGTTTCGCGATAGATCCACACATCGCCGGCCAGCGAATGGAGGAAGAACAACGGTCGGCCGAGTTCTCCTTCCCGCAGCAAGACCGGCGCGTCGTAGACTTCATCGACCGAGTATTCGAGCGCCGCGGCCAAGTGCTCGACCGTGCGACACTCGAAGAGCATCGTCGGCGTCACTTTGCGGCCGACAGTCGCTTCAAGCCTCGCCGTGAGCGACATCGCTTTGAGCGAGTCGCCGCCCAGCGCGAAGAAGTCGTCGTGCAGGCCGATCTCGTCGAGCTGAAACGTCTCGCGCCAGACCTCGAGAATCTGTCGTTCGAGTTCCGTCGTTTCGATCGCTCCTTGAGGATCTTCCGCGTCGTCCTTCGGCTCGAAGTAGAAGGGCTCCGGCAATGCGCGACGATCGATCTTGCCGTTCGCACTTTGCGGCAGGCTTTCCAATTGCAGAAAAGTCTGCGGCACCATGTATTCCGGCAGCCGATCTTGCGCGAACAACCGCAACGCCTCGGCGCTCCACGACGCGCCGGGCTGCAAGACCACGTAAGCCGCGAGATAGCGCGTCGCCGACGGCGAAGTCACCACGACGACCACGGCATCGCGCACCGTCGGATGTTGCAGCAACGTCGCTTCGATCTCGCCCGGCTCGATCCGAAAGCCGCGAAGCTTCACTTGGTTGTCGAGTCGGCAAACGTATTCGAGTTGTCCGTCGGCGCGGAAGCGCACCAAGTCGCCGGTTCGATAGTAACGCCCCGGCGGAATCTCCGGCGACGGGTTCTCGACGAACTTTTGCCGTGTGAGATCCTCGCGCCCGAGATAGCCTTCGGACACTCCGAGCCCGCCGATGTAAAGCTCCCCTTCCTTGCCGGGAGCGACGAGTCGGCCTGCCTCGTCGAGAAGATATAGGAGCGTGTTATCGATCGGGCGCCCGATCGGCGGCGCATCGCCGGCGTCGGCGTCGCGCACGGGATCGTGTTCGTAGGTCGAGGAATAGATCGCCGTTTCGGTGGGACCGTAGACGTTGATCCAGCGAATCTTCCGGCCGCCGACTTGCAAAAATCTACGATATACGGCCAGCGACGCTTGTTCGCCGCCGACCATTAAAGCGCGCAACGTCGGAGGAAGTTCGCGGCGCGTTTCGTAGAGATAGTTCGTCAGCTCGCGCCAGAGCGAAGTCGTGACGAAGAAGCCGGAAAGCCGCTCCACGGCGATGAACTTGAGAAACCCGTCCATCGAGTCGAGCGTGTTCTGCCCGGGGAGCACGAGGGTTGCGCCGGCGTTCAACGTGCAGAAATGTTCTTCGAGCGAGGCATCGAAATTGATCGAAGCGAGTGCCGTGCGTCGATCGCCTACCTGGAGGCCGAGCATCCGAATGACGTAGGCGTTGTGGTTCGCGAGATTGCGATGCGTGAGCACGACCCCCTTCGGGGTTCCCGTCGAGCCCGACGTGTAGAGGACCACGGCTCGATCGGTCAGCGCGTGCGGAGCGTCTTGGAAGGCGTTCTTTGTCGCGATCGAGTCGGCTTTTTCAAAGGCCTGGAAGTCGGCGATCGAAAGCGTGCTTTGCGCGGTCGCCGCGATATCGGCCGGCAACGGTCGATCGTAGACGACGGACTTCGGCGCGGCGTCGGCTAGGATCGATTTCAAGCGTTGCGACGGATACTTCGGGTCGAGCGGCACGTAAACCGCGCCGGGCGACGACGTCGGCCGCGCGATGCAGTTCCGCAAACGTAACGCTCCGGTCTCCCTTCGCGACGGCCACGACGTCGGGCAGACTCGCAGCTTGCCGCATGAAGACCTCGAGGATCGAACCTTCGATCCGCCGCTCAGGGCCGTTGCGGCTCCAGTCGTCCAACAGCGCGCGCGCCTCGGGCCCGAGCCCGCTTGGGGCGGGCTCGTCGGAGTCGATCGTGTTATCGAATAATTGCGACATGGTTCTTAGATCGTCGGACCTACGGGAATCATTCCAATTCCGGCTGCGGCGTCTTGTCTTTCGTCGGGTGCGAACAAAGCTCGATCAACATTCCGCCGGTCCCTTGCGGGTGCAAGAAACCGATCCTCGCACCGTGGGCACCCAGGCGGGGAACACGGTCGATCAAACGCAAGCCGGCTTGCTCGGCGGCTTGGAGCGCTAAGGCCGTGTCGTCGACGAGGTACGCCGTGTGATGCAGGCCCGGCCCTCGCTTCGCGAGAAACTTGGCGATCGGCGAGGCCTCGTCGAGCGGTTCCAAGAGTTCGAGTCGGACGGCGCTCGCATCGGTGCCGAGCTGGTAAAAGGCGACGCGCACCTTCTGCTCCGCCACGACTTCTTCTCCCTCGAACACGGCTCCGAGAGTCGCTTCGTAAAACGGTCGCGCTGCGGCGAGGCTCGCCACGGCGATCCCTAAATGATCGAGTCCGCGAATGGCGACCGCGGCCGTGAGGCGCGCCAGCGGCGTCGGCTCGGCCGAGGGAAGCGCAGCTCCGCCGAGGCCCAACACCGGGGGCGTCGTCGAGAGAGGCGAATGAATGATCGTGGGAGCCATGCGTGTTACTCTACCGCTTCCGGCGACTCTGTTTGTTGGTCCGTTTGCTGAGTGGCGTTCTGCTCGTATTCGCCGAACACATCGGCCAGCACGCGACAGATTTCGCCGATCGTGGCGTAAGCCTTCACCGCCGCGACGATCGGCGGCATCAGGTTCTCGGTCCCTCGGGCAGCCGTGCCTATCTCGGCGAGCGTCCGTTCGACGACCGCGACATCGCGATTCGCACGCACCGACCGCAAACGCTCGAGTTGCCCGGCGGTCGCTTGTTCATCCAACCTGAAGAGCGGAATCGACGGGGCTTCTCCCGTCGTGTGGCAATTCACGCCGACGATCGAGCGCTCGCGCGTGTCGATCGCCCGATTGAAGCGGTACGCCGAACGCTCGATCTCGCGCTGCGGGTAGCCGCGCTCGATCGCCGCGACCATGCCGCCGAGATCGTCGATCGCTTCGATGTAGGCTTCGGCTTCTTGCTCGATGCGGTCGGTCAGCGCTTCGACGTAGTAGCTCCCCCCGAGCGGATCGATCGTGTTGACGACGCCGCTTTCGTGCGCGATCACCTGCTGCGTGCGCAGCGCGAGCGAAACGGCTTCTTCCGTCGGCAGCGAGAGAGCTTCGTCTTTGCTGTTCGTATGCAACGACTGCGTGCCGCCGAGCACCGCGGCGAGGGCTTGAATCGTGACGCGCACGACGTTGTTTTCCGGTTGTTGCGCCGTGAGCGTTACGCCGCCGGTTTGCGTGTGGAAGCGAAGCATGCAACTACGCGGGTCTTGCGCGCCGAAACGCTCGCGCATGATGCGGGCATACAAGCGCCGGGCCGCGCGAAACTTCGCCGCTTCCTCGAACAGGTCGGTATGTGCAGCGAAAAAGAACGCCAAGCGGGGGCCGAAGTCGTCGATCGCGAGTCCGGCTTGCAGGGCCGTTTCGATGTAGCAGATCGCATCGGCCAGCGTGAAGCCGACCTCTTGCGCGGCCGTGCTGCCGGCCTCGCGAATGTGGTAGCCGCTGATGCTGATCGTGTTGAACTTCGGCGTGGCGCTCGTGCAATAAGCGAAGATATCGCTCGTGATTCGAAGCGAGGCTTGCGGCGGAAAGCGATACGTGCCGCGAGCGATATACTCTTTGAGAATGTCGTTCTGCAGTGTGCCGGTCAGCTTCGCAGGGGAAACTCCCTGTTGCTCCGCGACTGCAATGTACATCGCCAGTAAGATCGCGCCGGTGGCGTTGATCGTCATCGAGGTCGAGACCGCGTCGAGCGGAATGCCGTCGAAGAGCGTTTCCATATCGGCGAGAGAATCGATCGCCACGCCGACGCGCCCGACCTCGCCTACGGCTTCCGGCGCATCGCTGTCGTAACCGATTTGCGTCGGCAGATCGAACGCTACGGACAGGCCTGTGCTGCCTTGGGCGAGCAGGTAGCGATAACGTCGATTCGATTCTTCGGCGGTCGAGAAGCCGGCATATTGCCGCATCGTCCAGAGCCGGCCGCGATACATCGTCGGCTGCACGCCGCGCGTGTAGGGAAACTGACCGGGAAAGCCAAGCTTCTCGACATAGCCCTGCGCGGCATCGTCGGAAGGAAGATAGAGTCGTTCGACGGGGTCGTTGCTCGCGGTCACGAACGTCGGGATGCGCTCCGGCGATTTGCGCAGCGCGTCGGCCAGCAGGCCCGCACGCCAATCGTGGGCCGCGTCGGCGAGTTGCGTCGTCGTGTTGGGTGCGACGTTCGACATGAATCCCAGGCTCGATTCTCGGCAAAGAGTAATTGCGCTACGGACTGCCCGATTCTCAACTCAAACCTGCGCGACATCCGTGTTCGCGACCGTGATCTTCGCTCCGCCGAGCACACGCTCGAACGCCGCGACGATCTCGGCCGCAGACGCGCCGGGCGTGAACACGGCTTGCACTCCGAGCGACATTAAAAAATCGACATCTTTCGCAGGGATGACGCCCCCCCCGAACAGATAAATGTGGCTCGCATCCCGTTCTTTCAGGGCCTCGACCACCTGAGCGAACAAGAAATTATGCGCTCCAGATAAGAGGCTTAGGCCGATGGCGTCGACTTGGCGGAAAATTCCCGCAGCGACAATCTGTCGTGGAGTTCGACGGATGCCGGTGTAGGAAACTTCAAAGCCTGCATCGCGCAAGACTTGCGCCACGTACTTCGCTCCACGGTCGTGGCCGTCGAGGCCCGGCTTGGCGATGAGGATTCGTTTGGGTTGTGGAAAACCGAGAGGGGGCACCGGTGCGGTCGACGTCGGTTGCCAGAACTCCGGAATCGATTGGCGCGAATTTTCCATTAATGTCGCACCTCGACGGTGTCCGGCGAACTGGCCGGCTCGGCGACTCTCGGTGCATTAAGAAACGCCTCATCGCTCGAGGCGGCTGGCCTCGCGACGGGGCGGCGTCGGCCTGAGTAGGCCGCTTCCGCGCGGTCGATCGCTTTGCGAAGTTTCGTCGCCAACGTACGGACGTGCGGCTCGAGCACCATGCTGTCGTGATCGCCGGGCACTTCCTGCAACTCGACTTCGACCCCATGCTGCGACCAGCCGTTGTCGGGGAAGATGAAGCGGCGATCGTGGTTGATCATCCGGTTCGGACCGAAGACGTGCGTCGGCTTCTGTCGCGGACGAAGCAGCAACATTTTTCCGTGGTAGTCGGGCGTCCGATACAAGTCGCACGCTTTGAGGAACGCTTGCTGGATCGTGGCGGAGTGATACTGCGTCGTTTCGGTCGGCGCGCTTTTCGGGAACAAGCGGTTCATCAGCTTGCGATATTCCCAAGCGCAGCGATCGGAGATGAAGTTCCAGAAGTAGCGATGCTTTTCCTTAGCGATCCGTTGCAGATGCATTTGGATCTTTTCGCTGACCCACAATTCGCGACTCACCGGCAGCGGCGTGTCGAGCATGCACAACAGCGCTACCTCTTCGCCGGCGGCTTTGAGTTGCCGTGCCATTTCGTAAGCCGTGATGCCGCCGCCCGAGAAGCCCGCGAGCAGGTAAGGCCCTTGCGGCTGCACCGTGCGCAGTTCGCGCAGATAGTCGACTGCCATCTCCTCGAAGGTTTCGTGCGGCTCGTGCTCGCCGTAGAGCCCGCGAGCTTGCAGGCCGTAGCAAGGACGATCGTTCCCGACGAGATGAGCCAAATGCCGTAGATTCAGAATGTTTCCGAACATGCCCGCGACGATGAAGAGCGGCCGTTTCGAGTTGCCGGCCCCTTCGTGCATCGCCACGAGATGCGTGTAGCGCGTCGTCTGTCTCTCCGGCTTCGCTTGCGCCGGCGAGTTCGTTCCGGCGGCATCGCCGATCTCCGCGCGAATCAGGTTGGCGCAGGCTTCGATCGTCGGCGCGCCGAACAACACCGAAATCGGGAACTCGACATGGAACGACTTTTTGATCTGCGCGAACAGCCGAACCGCGATCAACGAATGCCCCCCGAGATCGAAGAAGCTATCGCGAACGCCGATCGACTCGACCCCCAGCAACTCGCTCCAGATACCGACCAGAGTTCGTTCGAGATCGTCGCGCGGCTCGATAAGCTCCCCTTCGATCTGCGGTCGGGCGAACTTCGCCGACCCGTCGGTCTTTGCCGTCTCGACGATTGCATCGGCCTGGCGAATGAGTGCCGGAAGATCGAGCGAAGAGACGATCGATACGGCACTCGTCGAGCGGCGGAGCACCGCGGCGAACGCTTCGGCCCCTTCTTCGCTACGAATGCCGTTGCGCAAGTTGCGACGGAACGCAAGTTCGGTTCGCGACGCCGGCTCGCGCTCGATGTCGTTCGTGCCGGTCGCTTCGAGCGCCGCGCCGACGAAGCCGGCCGAGGTCGGGATGGCGTCGGCAGTGAAAATCTCCGGGCTCGCCAAACGCTTGAGCGTGAACTCGGCGACTTCGAGCAAGACCCGGCCCGAGCGGTCGGTGACCGTGATGTCGAACGTGGCGAAAGGAGCGTCGACTTTGTTAACGCCGTGCCCGCGAACCCAACTGACGATCTCGGCTTCGAGCGGAGCGAAGTATTGAAGTTGTTTGTACGACACCGGCACCCAAAGATCGCGCGAGTTTTCGTAGCCGTCGATGAGGCTCATCGCGAACCCGGTGGCGAGGTCCAGCAGCGCCGGATGGAGTCGGTACTGTTCCAAGTCGCCGAGGAACTTCCGCGGCAGGGCGAGATGTGCTAAGGCTTCGTTGTCGCCGTAGGCGATCGCTTGAAGCACACGCCAGCGAGGACCGAAACGGAGATGGTCTTCTTGCTTGGTGCGGAGTTCGCCGTGGTTATTGGCTTCGCGCAGCCGCTCGCAACGCAGGTCGATCGCGGCGATGTCGATGTCGACATTCGCCGGTGCCTCGGCATCGCTCAAGATCAGCCGACCTTGAGCGTGCAGGTCCCAATTGCCGGTGCGGTCGACGGTAGGAAGCCGACTCTGCACGCGGAAGTCATACCCTTCGGCACTCCGCGCGAGCACGACGCCGACCTCGCGTGAGCCGTCGTCTTCCAGTGCCAGCGGCCGAAGGAAGAAGAGGTCTTCCAGCGTGAAGCCGCCTGTCTCGCCGACTTCCGCCAAGGCGCTGCGGGCCAGTTCCAAATAACCGGTGCCGGGCAACATCGCTTGTCCGCCGGCGGTTCGATGTTCGTCGTAGACCCAATGCGCGGCGACCGAATGACGTCCGATGAGCGCCACTTCGGCGTCGTGCAAGTTGCCGAGCCGATAGTCGAACAACGGATGCACGACCGGCTCCTCGCGATCGCTCGCCGGCGCGGTCGAGTCGGCGACGGGTTTGGCCGTCATGCCGACTTCGTTCCAGATTCCCCAATTCAAAGCGACGACGAACCGATCGGCGCGGCAACGGCTTTGCGCATAGGTGTTCAAGAAGGCGTTCGCTGCGACGTAATCGACTTGTCCTGCCGGGCAGATCGCCGTGCTCGTCGACGAGAACAACACGAAGAAGTCGAGTCGCTCGTCGGCAAGCAATTGATCGAGTACGAGCGTGCCGTGAACCTTCGGTGCGAAGACCTCTTCGGCATCGCTTTGCGTCTTGAACGGAATTAGGTCGTCGCGAATGGTGCCGGCCGCATGGACGACGCCGTGCAATCCGCCGAACCGTTTTTTCGCCGTCGCCACGACGCCGCGCATCGCTTCCAGATCGGTCACGTCGGCTTCGGCCAGCAACACTTCGGCCCCGAGCGATTCCAGCTCGCGCACCTTTTGAATCTTGCGGCTCACGGCCTCGTCGTCGGCATGGCTGCGGAGCCAAGTGTCCCATTCGCCGGCGGGGGGCAGCGTCGAACGTCCGACGAGAACGAGCTTCGCTTTCGCCGTGCGCGCGAGATGCTCCGCCACGACGAGACCGATCCCGCCGAGCCCTCCGGTAAGCAGGTAGACGCCGTTTTTGCGGACCCGATCGACGACGGCTTGGGCTTCCCCGAGCGGTGCGGCGCCGGCCGGCGATTGCTTCACGTAAGCGAGCTCGTAGCGGCGATCGTCGCGCAGCGCCGTGCGCCGATTCGCCGGCGGTTGCGCGAGTTCGTCGAACAATTGCGCTACGATGGTTTCCAGTTGCTCCGTCGCGCGGCGTTTGCCGCCGAAGCGGCGCGGCTGCGGCAGCGCTACGTCGATCGTGTCGCAAGTCGTGCCGGTGAGCTCGCGCGGAATCACGCCGACCGGGCCAAGCACCGTTCCCTTTTCCGGATACGGCAGGGCCTCGTCGCGAGTCTGCTGCATTCCGCTCGTCACGACCGAAATGTGCAGCGGGCCCGGCAGCGCTTCCGCGCCGATCGCCTGAGCCAAGAAGAGCAAGCTGTAGAACCCATGCTCTTGATTGCGATGAAAGAAACTCGAGCCGGGCCGGAACGATTCGTCTTTCGTCGTCAGCCACAGATGCACGATGCGGCTCGGCACCTTGCCGCCGGCGACGAGCGCTCGCACGAGGGCATCGTAACCGTCGCGACCATGTTCCGGGGCGAGGACGTAACTGTCGGCGCCGTGCCGCGCGAAGGCATCGCCGGGGCGAACCGTGACGACTTCATGGCCGCGCGAACGAAGTCGGGCGACGAGCCGATCGCCGAGGCCTGCTTCGTCGACGAAGACGAGCCAAGTGGTCGGCGCGAGCGTTTCGTCGGCTTCTTCGACTTCGCGCTGTTTCCAAGTCGGACGATAGAACCATTTGTTTGGATCGGCGATGCGCTCGGGCAGCGAAGCGCCGGCTTGCTCGGCAGTGCTCCCCTTACCCGGCTCGATCCAGTAGCGGCTCCGTTGAAACGGATAGCTCGGAAGTTCGATTCGATGCCGACGTTGGTTCGGCCACAGCAGTGCTTCGTCGATCGCCACGTCGACGGCCCACAGCCGGCCGAGCGCCGTGAGAAAGAACGCCGCATCGTTGACCGTTTCCTTCGCATGCTTGAGCGACGAAATGATCGTTTGCGACTGTTGCAGTTCGCGATGTTGCCGCGCGAGCGAACCGAGAGTCTTGCCCGGCCCGACTTCGAGCATCACTCGTCCCGGAGTCTTGAGCAACGTCGAGATGTTATCGGCGAAACGGATAGTGTGGCGCAAATGACCGACCCAATAGAGCGGATCGATCGCTTCCGCGTCGGTGAGCCACGTGCCGGTCCGGTTCGAGACGATCGGCAACGTCGGCTTGCGGAGCGGAATGCTCCGAAGATACGCGGCGAAATCGGCTAAGATCGGTTCGAGCAGTCGCGAATGGGCCGCGATCTTGATCGGGATCCGTTTGGCTTCGACGCCGTCGTCGCTGAGCCGCGCGGCGAACGCTTCGATCGCTCCGTTCGTGCCGGAGACGGTGCAAAGTTCCGGACCGTTGATCGTGGCGAGGTCGAGCGCATCGCCCAACATCGGCAGCAGCACTTCCGCCGCGAGCGGAACGCTGAGCATTCCGCCGGCTGTGACGCGCTCGAACAGTTTTCCGCGCAAGGTGACTAAGCCGAGCCCATCTTCGAACGAGAAGACCCCAGCCACGGCGCCGGCCGTGTTCTCGCCGAGGCTATGGCCGAGCAAGGCGGCGGGTTTGACGCCGCGCGAGATCCAAAGCTGCGCGAGGGCGTATTCGCAGAGATAGAGCGCAGGGAGCTGAATGGAAGGCCGCTCCCAGAGCCCCTTCGAGGCCGCGTCGCGTTCGTCTTGGGCGAACCAAAGTGCGCGGAGATCGATGTCGAGTTTGCCGTCGAGCCAAGCGAGGCCCCGATCGATCCATTGTCGATAAACCGGCTCGGAGTCGTACAGTTCGCAGCCCATCCGAGGATACTGCGCGCCGCCGCCGGGAAACATGAACACGACCGATGGTTTCGCATCGGCTGCTTTGTGCGTGAACACACGCGCGGCGGGGTTCGCGTCGAGCAACGTAGCCGCTTCTTCATGCGAGCTCGCGGCGACGACGCGCCGGACGTCGAACTTCTTGCGCCCTTGAAACAAAGTGTAAGCGACATCGGCGAGCTTCTGCTCGGGATGGGCTCGCAAGTGTTCGGCAAGGCGGCGAGCCGCATCGTCGAGGGCTGCGCGGTTGCGCGCCGAGAGCGTGAGCAATTGAGTCGGTTCGCCATTGGACGACTCCGGCCGCTGCGGCGCTTCTTCGAGGATCAGATGCGCGTTCGTGCCGCCGACGCCGAGCGAGTTGACCGCGGCGCGGCGCGGCGTCGGGCCGGCGGCCCAATCGCGCAACTTCGCGTTCACCTGAAACGGCGAGGACTCGAAATCGATCGCCGGGTTCGGGGCCTCGAAGTTCAGGCTGGCCGGAAGTTGCTTGTGTTCCAAACTCAGCACGACTTTCGACACGCCGACGACTCCGGCCGCCGTGTCGAGATGGCCGATGTTCGTCTTCACGGAACCGATCGCGCAGAAACCTTTGCGGTCGGTCGATTGTCGGTAGGCATGCGTCAATGCCGCGATTTCGATCGGGTCGCCGATCGGCGTGCCGGTGCCGTGGCATTCGACGTAGCCGATCGAATCGGCCGGCACGTCGGCCACGGCCATCGCTTCGGCCATCGCCGCGGATTGCCCTTCCACGCTCGGCGCGAAGTACCCGACTTTTCCAGCGCCGTCGTTGTTCACGGCCGAGCCTTTGACGATCGCCAACACGCGATCTCCGTCACGCAGAGCGTCTTCCAAACGACGCAACGCGATCACGCCCGCTCCGCTGCCGAAGATCGTCCCTTGCGAGCGATGATCGAAAGCGCGGCAATGCCCGTCGGGCGAGAGGATTTCATTCTTCTTGTAGAGATAACCCTGGCGATGCGGCAGCTCGATCGTCGAGCCGCCGGCGAGCGCCATATCGCATTCCCCCGCGAGCAGGCTTTGGCAGGCGGTATGAATCGCGACGAGCGATGTCGAGCAAGCGGTCTGCACGCTGACGCTCGGGCCTTTCAGATCGAAGCAATAGGAGACGCGCGTCGCCAGAAAATCCTTGTCGTTGCCCGTATGACGCAGCAGGAACATGCCGACCGAGTCGACGAGTTCCGGATTCGTGAGAATGTTTTGTTGGAAGTACGATCCCATTCCGCAACCGGCGAAGACACCGATTCGGCCGTCGAACTTGTCGGGCGTGCGCGCCCCGTTTTCGAGCGCTTCCCAAGCGCATTCCAGAAAGTGGCGATGTTGCGGGTCCATGATCGCCGCTTCTTTGGCGCTGAGCCCGAAGAATTCGGCATCGAACAACTCGACGCCGTCGAGAACGGCGCCGGCCTTCACGTAGTTCGGATCGTCGAGCAATTCCTGTGCGACACCGGCGGCGGTAAGCTCGGCATCCGTGAAACGCCGCACCGATTCGACGCCGTCGTGCAGGTTCTGCCAGAAGCGGGCCGACGAATCGGCACCCGGCACGTGCAGCCCGAGACCGATCACCGCGATATCGTTGGGACCGGGTTGAAAGTCTGCTGCTAAGGTCATTGCGTTCGTCCGATAAGGCACAAGGCGAAGCGAAGGAAAAGTCGACGGGCGAGGCGAACGTGCTGCGTGTGATTCAAGTGGGGTTAGCGACGGGTCGCGGTGCGGCGTCGGCGGTCGAGCGAATCGCGGCGCTGCTTCGCACGATCGGCCGTTTCCGCTGCTGCGTCGGCCGAACTGCTCGGGCCGGTGAGATGCGCCGTCAGGGTTCGGATCGTCGGAAAGCGGAACAGATCGGTGAGTGCGACGGGAACGGTGATCGCTTGGGCGAGCCGGCGATGCATCCGGACGACGAGCAGCGAGTGGCCGCCGATATCGAAAAAGTTGTCGTCGAGTCCGACCTGTTCGCGGCCGAGCAAGTCTTGCCACAGCGCGGCGATCTGCACTTCGAGTTCGCTTTCCGGAGCGACGAACGAAGCCGCGGCGACCGTTGCGGGCGCAACTTCGACGGCCGGTAGAGCCTTACGATCGATTTTGCCGTTCGGCGTGAGCGGCAGAGCCACTAAGGCGACGAAGTGCGACGGGGTCATGTAGTCGGGGAGTTGATCGCGGACATGCTTGCGCAGCTCGGCATCGTCGATCGTGGTGCCGACCGTGGCGGCATCGGCCACGTAGTACGCGACGAGTCGCACATCGCCCGCGGCGATCTCGCGCGGCACGACGACGCATTGCCGCACGCCGGCATGCGCCGTGAGACGGGCTTCGATCTCACCCAGCTCGATCCGATGGCCGCGGATTTTGACTTGATGATCGGTCCGGCCGAGGAACTCGACCACGCCGTCGGCTCGATAACGAACTAAGTCGCCGGTGCGATACATGCGCGCTGCGGAGCGCGCGGCAAACGGGTCGGGCACGAAGCGCTCGGCCGTGAGCTCGGCGCGGTTCAAGTAGCCGCGCGTCACGCTGTCGCCGCCGATGTAAAGCTCGCCCGCCACGCCGACCGGCACGGGTGCCCGTGCGGCGTCGAGAATGTAGAGCTGCGTGTTCGCAATCGGTCGGCCGATCGGGATCGGGCCGGGTGCCCCACCGACGACTTGCGTGGTCGACCAGACGGTGGTTTCCGTCGGGCCGTACATATTGATGACCGTGCCGCCGACGAGGCGCTCGAGGTCGGCGGCCAGATCGACCGGCAACGCCTCGCCGCCGATGAGGAAGTTTTTCAAGCCGCCCACCGCCGCACGGCCGGCGTCGTCGGAAAGGAGCATCCGCGCGAGCGACGGGGTGCATTGAAAGTGCGTGACGTGATGTCGCTCGAGCAAGGCCGCGAGCGAGTAATCGCCGGAGTCGGGAGCGAAGGCGATGTCGTGATGTTCGAATTCGGCCGTCGAGCTCGCTGCGGTATTCGAGCCCAAGCGTACGTCGTTCAACTGCGGCAGATGCGCGAGCACCGTTTCGGTCGGGATCCCGAAATCGATCAAGCAAGCGATCTCGCCGACGCCGATCGCTTTTAAGCGATCGACCATCGCCAGGCAGCGGGCCGAGTTGCCGAAGAGGCCGCTGGTTTCATAGTAGCGCTCGAAGGCGAACTCCAAGAGAGCGTCTTGTTCGTCGGGCGTCAGCGAGTCGAAGTCGGTACCTTGGTCGCCGGCCATTTCTTTGCGGCGCGTGAACGCCGGGAAGGCCCAGGCGTATTGCTTGAGTAAATTGAGCGAGGTGCCGAGATAGGCCTTCAACGGGCCGCGCACGAGATTGCGCACCTCAGACTCGTCTTCACCGACGAACGTATGCAACATCAACGACACGACGCCGGCTTCGGGATCGAAGCCGTGCGCGGCGCGCTCGGCCCGATAGGCCGCGATCTTCGGAGCGAGCTCTTCGATCGTTTGGCCGAGGAGGTGCGTGAGCACATTCGCGCCGACGGCTCCGGCCATGCGGTAGGTTTCGATGTTGCCGGCGGTCGTGACCCAAACCGGAATCTCTTTTTGAATCGGTCGCGGTAGCGTACGCACTGAGATCGGCGCACCGGTAGCGCCGGGAAACTCGACCGCTTCGCCGCGCCACAAGCGCTTCACGATTTCCAAGTCGCGGAACATCGCACTCTTGGCGTCGCGATAGTTTTGCGGCATCAGCACGAAATCGTTCGGCTGCCAGCCGGCGGCGACCGAAATCGCGGCCCGACCGTTCGACAGATTGTCGACGACTTGCCATTCTTCGGCGACCCGCAGCGGATGATGCAGCGGAAGCACGATGCTGCCGGCGCGAATCTGAACGTTTTTCGTAATCGCCGCGACGGCGGCTCCCGTGACCGCGGGATTCGGATAAAGCCCACCGAAGCTATGAAAGTGGCGTTCCGGAGTCCAGACGGCGCAGAAGTCGTGCGCGTCGCCCCACTTCGCTCCTTCGAGCAGCAAGCGATATTTATCTGCGGAGTGTTCTTCGCTGTCGGCGGAAAAATAGAACAGGCTGAAATCCATCTTCCGCGCGGAGTGTGCGTCGGAGGTCGTGGCGATGGCCGGCGCCAGGGTTCGTTCGCGGTCGCGATGCATGATCACCTGGAAGCCGCGTGTGAGGGTCCAGAGTAGTTCGAGGACGTGAATGTCGAACGAGAGGCTCGTCACGGCGAGCCAAGTGCCGGCCGGGTCGTGTTCGAGTCGGCCGTCCATGCCGACGAAGAAGTTGACGACGTTCCGATGCTCGATCATCACTCCCTTCGGCTTGCCGGTGGAGCCCGAGGTGTAGATGACGTAGGCGAGGTTCTCGGGCCGGGCGTTGTTCGCGGCGTCGCTCGGAGCGAGTTCGGCGATCGCGGACCAATCGGCATCGATATCGACGACGGCAGCCCGATGGCTCGGGAGCCGGTCGATCGTTTCACGCTCGGTGATGATGACCGGCGCGGCGGCATCGTCGATCATGAAGGCGAGGCGATCGTCGGGATAATTCGGATCGAGCGGGAGATAGGCGCCGCCGGCTTTGAGCACGGCAAGCACGGCGACGACGAGCTTCTCCGAGCGTTCGAGATGGATGCCGACGAGCCGATCGGGCCCGACGCCGAGTGTTTGCAGATGCGCGGCCAAGCGGCCGGCGCGCTCGTTCAACTTAGCGTAGGTGAGGCTCCGATTCTCGAAGACGACGGCGACGGCATCCGGAGTGCGCGCGGCTTGCTCGGCGAACAACGTTGCGACCGTGGCGTCGCGGCGATAGTCGACGGCCGTGGCGTTCCAGCCGTGCAAAATCATTTTCTTTTCGGAGGTCGAAAGAAGTTCGATTTCCGCGAGCTTCGCTTGCGGCAGGGCGGACAGGCCTGCCAGAAAATGCGAGAACTGAAGGCGCATCGTCGAGAAGGCGGCCGACGAGACCAAGGCCGAATCGTACATCCAGCGGATCATCCGTTGACGAATCGACACGACGGCGACGAGCGCTGCCCGACCGCTCGGGCGAAACGTCGCGATGTCGTCGCGGCAATCGATCACGATCGGCAGCGCCGTGCCGGCGGCGAGTTCCGGCCGGTCGTAGAGCGGCGGATTGCGGCCAAGCAGATCGTGGAGATAGGTCGGATGTTTACGGACGGCGGCGAAGTGGGGCGCGTTGGCGGCGAGCGTCGCGGCGAGCGTTTGCGAAGGGTCGATCTCGAAACGGAGCGGAACGTGCGTAGCTGTCCAGCCGGTGAGATCGCCCACGGCTTCGTGCAGCGCGGCATCGGCATAGCCGAGATCGAAGGCATTCTTTTCGCCGACGCGCGCCAGATAGCCCGCCAAGGCGCAAACGAGCGCATCGGCCGCGCCGTCGTCGAAGTAGCGATCGACGAAATCGGCCGGGATCACTTGTCGCACGTCGACGTAAAGCGGGATCTCGCTCGCTTGGATATCGCCGCCGACATACGGAATCGCAGCGGCATCGAGCGTCGGCAATCGCCGAACCCAATAGTCTTCGCCCCGAGCCAGTTGCGCGTTGAGCGTGGTCAAGCGCTCGGCTTCCGAATCCGAAAGCAGATCGAACGCTTGGCCCACCGTGAGCCCATGTCGTGCGACGACGTCGGCGATCGACTGCTCGCGGCCGCAGGTCGTGGCGAAACGACGCACGGCCAGCGTGCCGTCGCCGGTAGCGATGTGGAGTTCTTGGTCGTTGATTTCGAGGATGGTGCCCGGCTCGGCAAGTTCATCCTCCGCTGCCGCAATTGCGAGGGCCTCGCCGACTACCAGCACTTGATCATTTATGCGCACTTTCGGCGAGCAGACGGGGTTGCGATGGCGTCCGTGGTCGAGAGCCCGCACGAGCGTGGCTAGCTCCGCGGCAGGCTGGCGCCAGTCGAGCGCTCCGGCCGCCGAGGGACGATGGAACTTTCCGAAATAGCGCCGCCCTTCCGCTTCTTGCCGACGCGCGTTGATGCCGCCGAGCGTAAGCAGGCCGATGAGTTCGGCGAACGATTCGATACCGGCCTGGAAGCATTTCGTGTTGAGCGAGAACGCGGTATCGTCGGGCGTGATGTCGACGGGTTTTTGCGCGAGTATGTCGCCGGCATCGATCCCCGCGACCATCCAGTGCCAAGAGACTCCATAGCTTTGCGCTCCTTCGAGCAGCGCCCAAACCGGAGTGTTCAGGCCTGCGAAACGGGGGAGCGGGCCGTCGTGAAAGTTGATCGCGCCACGTTCGGCAAGCGAAAGCACGGCATCGGGCACGATCGCGAGATGCGTAATGCTGAAGAGATAATCGAATGGCTGTTCACGCAGCGCCGCGGCATAGTCGCCGGCGGCATCGACCACGCGCAGCCCACGGCCCGAGGCCCAGAGCGCGAGCTTCGGGGCCGAAGTAATCACGCCGAGAAGCTCGTGCCCTTGGGCGAGCAAGATCTCGCCGCATTCGGCCAGCAGCGTCTCGGATCCGAGGAGAAAACAGCGGTAGCGTGCGGATGGTAACGTCATCTGGGAGGCCTTATCGATGTGTGGGATTCTCCGTCGGCGCGAAGCGAACCCGGGTGCGCAGCGACGACGGCCGGCGAAATCGAGAGACGGAGAATCGAACCCGAAGCGCGGAACTCCGCCGCGCGCTCGTGTTGATCCTCAGAACCGATATCGCCTAACAGATATCTACTATGTTTTTCCGCCTGATCGGTAAAAAACAGCTATGTTTCCCCAAGAGTACGACACTTGAATTGCGCGCTGTCGGAGGCCCGTGGAACACCACACGACGACGATAGCGATGGCAACGGTTGTAGCGCCCAGACCCCTTCTTTCGATCTTGCCGGAACGTCCGCTATGTCACATCGCAAACGCTTGGTCGTGCTGCCGTCGTTGCAAGCCGTCGTCGAAAGCGACGGGCGGGTGATCGTGACGCAGAAGTTCGTCGACGGGATGAACGAGTACGCCAAGCAATGGCACGGGCCGGTCACGGCCGTGATCGAACCGACGACCGAACTTTCCGATAATCTCGACAATGTCGCCGTAGTTCCGGCGGTGCTCGACTTCGGGCTCGAAGTCATGTCGTTTCGCGATAAGCGGCTGGCGTCGATCGTCGCCGAATCGGCAGTCGTGCTCGGCGGAACCGACTATCGACAGAATCACTTAGCGGCGCTCTGCCGCAACAGCGCCACGCCGTTCGTCGTGACGACGGAATACACGTTGAAGACGCGCCGGCAGATCATCGCGGCCGAGGGCTCGAATGCCTTGGTTCGCTGGCGGCGCAATTGGTGGGAGCGAAGCCAAGAAGCGGCGAACCGGCGGAGCGTGCGCAGCGCGACCGGCGTGCAATGCAACGGCCTGCCGACTTATTTGGAGTACCGCGAGCTCAACGAAGACGCGATGCTCTATTTCGACACGCGCACCACTTACGAGATGCTGCCCGATCAAGAACGCTTGGAACGCCGACTCGCGCATCTCATGAGCGGCGAGCCGCTCAGGTTGGTCTTCTCCGGTCGGCTGATCGGCATGAAGGGGGCCGACCATTTGCCGCGCTTCGCTGCGGAGCTGCGTCGGTTGGGGGTTCCTTTCACGCTCGATATTTGCGGTGCGGGGAACTTGGAAGACGATCTCCGCGCGCAGGTCAACAAGCTCGATCTCTACGCCCAGGTTCGCTTCCGCGGTTGTCTTGATTTCAAGACGCGACTCATGCCCCTGTTGCAAGACGAGATCGATCTCTTCATCTGCCCGCATCGGCAAGGAGACCCTTCCTGCACCTACTTGGAAACGCTGGCGTGCGGAGTGCCGATCGTCGGTTATGCCAATGAAGCCTGGAGCGGGTTGCTGAATCTCTCGGGCTGCGGCCGGCAAGTCGATCTCGACGACTATAAGCTGCTCGCTTCTTCGACGGCCCGACTGCATGCCGATCGCGACACCTTAGCCAAGCTCGCGCTCAAGGCGTGGGACTTCGCGCAAGATCATACTTTCGAAGCGACGTTTGCTCGCCGCATCGAGCATCTGCGCGACTGCGCAGACGTGGCGAGCGAAACCTGTCTTGCCGGGGCGACTTGCTGAGCGGAGTCAGGTCGAGAAGCAGAAGTCGCTGCGTCGAGCACTAGCGCGCGACGACGATATCTTCTGACGCGATCGCACCCCGGGCATAGTTCCAATCGGTGAGCGAGCGCTGGTAGTTCACGCGCGCAATCGATTCATCGAGCACGGCCGAGGCGTAGCGCACTTCGGCGTCGAGCTCGTCGCGTAGCTGTGCCCGATTTTCCAGATAGAGTTCGCGGCGGGCTTCGAGTTGGATGGCCGCCGCTTCACGCCGACGACGATGCATCGAGAGCAGCCGTTCGGCGGCCGCGACGTTGCGGCAGGCAGCATCGAGCTGATGCAGAACTTCATGCTCGAGCTGTCGGAGGCGGGCCGATTCAAGGCTCAACGTCGCCGCGGCGCGCTGCGCGAGCGAGTTGTCGGCGCGCCGGCCAATCGGTTGTTTGTAAACCGCGCCGACGGTCCAGTCGTTGTAGCCGCCGGTGCCGACGTAGCTCCAGGCTCCGTCCCAATGGTTGTCGAGGCCCGTGATGGAGTAGATCGCGCGGACGGAGATATCGGGGAGTAGGCCGTTGCGACGTCGGCAGACTTCGATCTCGGCCGCTTCGACGATCGCTCGTTGCGCTCCGAACTCCGGGCGCGACATCGCTTGCGAGGCGGCTTGTTCCCAACCGACGACGAGTGGTGCGTCGGAGGCGGGAGTCGCCGGGATGATCGGCCGCGGATCGTCCG
This sequence comes from Planctomycetia bacterium, assembly GCA_021413845.1. Lineage (NCBI taxonomy): Bacteria > Pseudomonadati > Planctomycetota > Planctomycetia > Planctomycetia bacterium. The sequence goes on from JAIOPP010000099.1 coordinate 60,422, forward strand.
GAGGTATGCCCATGATGCGGCGCAATGTGCGCTGGGCATTGATCAAGCGATTCTCCGCTTCGGCTTGTGCGATCTGGAACGACTCGGCTTGTTCTTCGGCTTGTGCAACGTCGGGCACGGAACCTTCGCCGAGCCGCAATCGGCCGCGCTCGCGCTCGACCGTTTCCAGCGCTTGCGCCGCCGCCATGCGACGGACTTCGTGGTCTTGATAAGCGGCGTAAGCGTCCCAGTAGGCGAATTCGGCATCGCGCAACACTTGATTGACGGTCGCTTCGAACGTGTGCCGCGATTGCGATTGATTGGCTTGCGCGATGCGAAGCGGAGCTTCGTTCCAATTCGGGCCCCGCCCTCGAAACAGCGGTTGCTCCAAGATTAAGTTGATCGACGACTGCCAGGCCGGATTGACGAGCACGAAGCTGCCGGCCGGCGAGTAGTTCACCTGATTCTGACCGATGCCGACTTGGACGCGCCCGCCGGTCGAGTAGAGCTTCTCCACGTAGACTTGGTTCAAGCTCGAACCGGGGAGCAAGAAGCCCGTCTTGAGGACGTTCGAGGTGGTGTTGCCGAGAGATTGCACCTGCGTAGCGACTTGGCGATTGTAGCGGCCGCCGAGCGGGTTGATCGTGAGGACGGGATCGAAAATCGCGGCTTCGAGCCCTGCGGTCGCCGTGGCGATTTGCGGGAGGTGCCCGAGCACGGCGATATCTTTGTTGTTGCGCAGCGCCATCGTGCGCACATCGGCGAGCGAGATCGTCCCTTGCTCGGTGAAATGGCCGCTGCCGAACGAAGCGACGAACCGGCTCCACGGACTCGGCGGCAGTTGCGGTTGCGTGAGCTGGGCCGTCGGCGGGTGGGTGGCTTGCGGCACGGCAGTATCGAGCCGGCCGAAATCGACGTTGGCGGGGAGCGGAACCGGAGCCGAGATCACGGCGCTCGGCGGGAGCGCTTCCGAGGTTGTGAACGACGGGGCGAACGACGGAGCATGAGGAACTGGAAGGCCGATCGTAGGGCCGCTGATCGTAGGGCCGACGTTCTCTTCGACGTTCACCGGGAGCGCGAGTGCCGGAGCGCTATCGCCGGCAGGAAGCAGCGTGGCTTGCTGGATGGTCGTTGAGTGAGGCGGCGCAGGAAGAGTCGGCACAGTAAGAGTCGGTGCTGGAGCAGCGGGCGCATCAAGTTGTGTGAACCGCAGCGGCTGCGTGCCGACGATCGTTCCCGTGAGCTTCGCCGGAGCCGGCTCGAGTTCCGCTTTCGTCGACTTATTCGAGCCGGTCGGCGGCGATTTTTGCGCGACGATCGCGCTCAGCGTTGCCGGCGAAACCGCGTCGAGCAATTTCCCGTCATCTCCTGCGAGCGGCCAGATCGAGTTGGAGGCGGTGCGCAGTAATATCGTCGCGCAGAAGAGGGACGTGCCGACGAACGTGCCGAGCGTCGCGTAAGCGACGAGTCGTGACACGGGTTGTCGAGGTCGTGGCGACATGAAAACGAAACTGCGCGCAGTGCGAGACTGATCGAACGATACGAACGGTTGATTTATCGACCGTGCCGGTTCGGAAAATTAGGCAGCTTGTATCGATTGTGCCGGTTGTCCGGCTCCTATTGACGATTGCCGGCGGGTGCGGTTGTGCGGAATCGGACGGTTCTTCCGCGCGGAGCACCGCATTTAGTGCCGCGGCGGCAAACTTGGAAAACCACGCAACGTCACGCCCTGCGCAACTGACCTAAACTACTGAAGCAGATTCTATTGCGCGCCGCCGGCGCTGCGCGCACTAAGAGCGGGGTTTAGGGCTGAAATGTTCATCACGTTGTTCCTCATCGGCGCGGCCGCCATCATCGCAACTGCGCTGCTGCGCGGACCGCGCGCAGCGGCCGTGGCGACGTTGGTCGCGACGTTGCTGATTCCGATTTGGCTCATCGTCGAAGTCGGCGCCGTGATTCTCGATCTGCGCATGGCCTTCGCCCTCGCCGGGATCGTGTGCGTCCTGTGTCGCCAGCAGCGGCTGAGTTATTTTCCGCTCGCTACCGACTTCGTGATCGTGGTGCTGATAGCCGTGCAGATCACTTCCGAGCTGCTCTCGACCGAGCCGACGATGACGACGTTCGTCGACACGGCGATGCAATGGCTGGTCCCTTACGTGCTCGGTCGGATTGCGTGGCGCTCTTTCCAAGACGGCAAGCAATTGCTGCCCGCGATCGTGATGACGTGCGCCGTTCTCTCGGCGTGGTCGGTGCTCGAATCGGTGACGCGCGTCAACATCGTCAACGCGGTGCTCGGCCACGGCGGCTCGCTGCAAGGACAAACCGATTTACGCTGGGGTATGAAACGGGCCGAAGGCCCCCTCTCGCATCCGATCTTCTTCGGCTTGCAGATGGTGCTGCTCTTTCCGTTGGCGCTGGAAGCGGCACGGCAAGCGAGGCTCGGCCTGGGGCCGAAGTGGTGGCGGTGGATGCCCTGGGTCACCGCCGCAGGGGCTTACTCGTCGATGTCGCGAGGGCCGCAGATCGGCATCGTGATCGTCTTGATTACGACCGTGGTCGTTTTGGTGCCGAAGCTCCGCTTGGTCGTGCTGGCCCCGTTGGCGATCGGCATTGCCGTGGTGGTGGCGATGCCCGGCCCCCTTTTGGAACTGCTCCAAGCTTGGTCGGGCGAGAAGTCGACCATGACGATCCAAGTCGGCGGCGAATATGTGCAATATAGCGGCACGAACCATCGCATCTTGCAGATGCAAGTTTACGGCGAGGCGCTGCGAAACGCCGATTGGTTCGGCTACGGCAGCATCGGGCTCCGCTCCGGATCGACGACCATTCCTTACGTCGAAGATCATCTCCGGCAGATGTTTTCTTCGATCGATAACCACTACCTGCAATTCGCGCTGCAAAACGGCTACGTCGGCATCGGGTCGTTTCTGCTGCTCTGCTTCCTGGGAATTTATCACGCCGCTTCGGCCGCGCATGATCCACGCAATCCGATGCCGCATCTCTCGGCGGCGACGGCCGGGGCGATCGTCGCCTTGACGTTGATTCTGTCGACCGTGTGGCTCCCGTCCGATGTGCGGTTCGTGCTGCTGGTCGTCATCGGCATGGCCGGCGGCATGCGCATGAGCCGCAGCGTGCCGACGTATGCCGATGCTTCGAGCGCCGCTGCAGCCGCCGCCGCGACGAGCCCGCTGGAACTCATTTCACCGGCGACTCCTCCGCGCCGACTGGTGCCCGGTTATCCGCAGTGGGGGAAAGCTTAGATGTTTCTTTTCGATCACGAGCACGGTCCATCTAACGACCGGAGTTATCATGGCTGAAGTTTACGAAGAAAATCACCTGCAACAGTTCTTTCGTCGCCGCTGGTGGCTGCTGGTCGTCGCCGGGGCGATCGCGTTCACCGTGGCCGGCGTGGCGGCGCAGAAGTATGCGGCGCAAAGCTATACGAGCATCGCTGCGCTGTTGTACAACCGCTCGTCGCTCGGCGCGCCGCACTATCAACAGCCCGACGTGCAATCGATCGCAGCGCTGGCGAAATCGCAGCCGGTATTGGCGGCCGTGGCGAAGGATTTTCAACTCCCGCCGCCGCTGAAGCCGATCGCCGACTCCGTGCAAGTCGAGATCCTCGGCGGCTCGACGACCCTGCAATTCACGATGCGCGGCGGCGATCCGAAGCGGACCGAGGCGATGCTGAATCGTTTGATCGGGGCGATCATCGAACAGGCCGGAGAATTGCGGCGCCGGACCGTCGAGCAAATCTACCTTTCGCAAAGTAAGCACTCCGTCGTTGCGAAACAGAAGGCCGACGAAGCGGCTGCCGCGCTCGCGCGCTTCAACGCCGCGAACGGGATCATCATCAGCGTCGACGATGATCTGGAGCGGATTCACGACGACATCGCCACGATCGAAACGGCTCTCGAAACTGAACGCCCGACGGAGTTCAACCCGGAGGAAGTGCTGCAGCGCAAGAAGACGTTGTTGCAAGAACAGCTGACCCGGGAGCGGGACGAACTGTCGCGCTCCGCGCAGTTGGATTTGAAGAAGAACGAATTCGAACGCGCGACCCGGCTGCATGAAAAGCGCTACATCAGCGATGCCGAATACCGTCGGGTCGAAGCCGAGTTTCGCGTCTTGCAATCGCAAGACGGCGAAACGTTGCGGGTTCGTAAGCAGCGTATCGATGAGTTGGAGAAAGCACTTTCGACTCGGATGCGCGAAGAGGATGAAGCGCAAGCAGGGGGCTCGAAAGCGAACGGTGCCTCGGTCTCGAATCCGCCGATCGCGCCGCGCACGAGAGCCTATCTCGAGCAGCGACGGGCCGAAGCGGAACGCCTCAACGGCCTGCGCAAGCAAGCCTCGGAGTTGCAGCGCGAAGTGACGGCCGGCTATGCCGAAGCGCAGCGCAGCGATTTATCGGCCGGTGGCTATCAAGAATTGGCGACTGCCCCGTATCTCGACTTGATCGTCGTGCAGCCGGCGATTCCTTCGCTGGATCCGGTCTCGTCGAACAAGAAAAAGCTTTTCAGCTCGACGCTGGTCTGCATTTTCGTCGCGTTGTCGGCGCCGATCTTGTTGTGGGATCTAGCCGCGGCACGGCGCCGGAAGCGGTCTCGCTCGGCCGTGTTGGCGACGTTGCCGACGATCACTGCGCCGACGTTCGGAGAAGCCGATCCGGCGGAGCTCGTGCGTACGACGGCACTCCGCATCCAGCAGACGGCGACCGATTCGTCGAACGTGGTCTTGCTGGCACGCGTCGATCGTGTGGAGCCACCGCTTGCGTTCACGATCGATCTGGCGGAATGCCTGGGGCGCCGCAATGAAAAAGTGTTGCTGATCGAAGCGGCGATCGACCCATCGGCGCGACAGCGCTTGCTGGGCGTCCTCTCCGAACGGGTCGTCGGCGACGAGACCGTGTTTACGGAATGGATGAACCGCTCGGCTTCGACTACGCCGGACGAACCACGTCTGCGTGCAGGGACGACGCTGCCGGCTCGCACCACCGCGGGGCTGGCGGAGCTGCTGTCGTCGCGCGAGTTGGCACCGGGCGAAGTGATTCGCCGCGGGGCGCTGTTCGATTGTTTACTCGCCGGCGAAATCCCGCTCCCGATCGAAGCCTTCGCCGGGCGCCGAATGAGCGATCTCTTGATCGAGTGCCGGGCCCGTTATTCGACGATCCTATTTCTGAGTCCGGCGATCGATCGATCGGTCGACTTGGAGCTCTTGGCGGCCCGCGTGAACTCGATGTTGTTCGTCAGCGGGGTCGATGGAGTCGTTTCCAAGGTGGCCGAGCAGACGATCGAAAATCTGATCCTGCTGCATGCCCCGATGCTCGGCGTAGTCACCGTCTAAAGTTTTTCTCTGCGATAGCGATCTTCATGCTCGAAATCTTCGAATACTTGCTGCTGGCGAACGTGCTGCTCACGGCAATACCGATCGTGGTCTTGTTCGTCGAGTGCTGCGCGGCGCTTCGCCCGCTCGGCAAGCGCACGGCGACGGCCCGCCGGCCGAGCGTCGATGTTTTGATCCCGGCCCACAATGAAGAGGATGTCTTAGAGGCCACGCTTCGTTCGGTGGCCGCGCAAATCTTGCCCGGCGATCGGATCCTCGTCGTCGCCGATAATTGCAGCGACTCCACGGCTGCGATCGCGCGCCGCGCCGGAGCGGAAGTGGCCGAACGGCACGATACCGTCCGGCGGGGCAAAGGGTATGCGCTCGACCATGGGCTGCGGGTCTCCAAGCAGAATGCGCGCGAAGTGGTCGTGATCGTCGATGCCGATTGCACACTCGGTCCCGGAGCGCTCGACTTACTGGCGCGCACGGCCGATGAACGCCGCGGCCCGGTGCAAGCTCACTACCGGATGACGTGCCTGGCGAGGCCGACGCCGCGCGACATCGTGAGCCGGTTTGCGGTGATGATGAAAAACTTGGTGCGACAGCAAGGGGTGACCTCGCTCGGCGGCTCCTGCATCCTGACCGGGTCGGGTATGGCGTTCCCACGCGCAGTGCTGGAACACGTCGAGCTTTCGAGCGGCAATCTCGTCGAAGACATGCAACTGTCGTTCGATCTGCTCTTGGCAGGCTACGTGCCGACATTCTGCGTCGAAGCCGAAGTCGTGGCCCCGTTGCCGAATCAGCATGGTGCTTCGATCGCGCAACGGACTCGTTGGGAACACGGCCATTTGCAGACCTTGCTGCATCGCGCGCCGCGGCTGTTCTGGGCCGGCCTGCGGCAACGTCGGGCAGTGTTGCTCGGCGCGGCAATGGATTTGGCTGTGCCGCCGCTGTCGCTCTTGGTCGTCGCTTGGTGCGGTGCGCTCGGGGCATCGTTGCTCGGCATCGCTTGCGGCACGAACGCCGTGGCGGCGCTCGTCGCGCTCGGCTCGGGTTGCCTGCTGTTGGCGAGTGTGTTGATCGCCCACTTCCGCTTCAACGGCGAAACCACGCTGGCGGCGTTGTTGACGGCCGTGCCTTACTACGTCTGCGGCAAGCTGCCGATTTACTTCTCCTTCCTCTTGCGGCGACAAACCGTGTGGGTCCGAACCGATCGCGCTACCGGGCCGTTGCACTTGCATACTTCGACACAGCACCGCGCCGAACAGGCCTAACGCTTTCTTCCGTTTTCGTATCGAGCTGCCATGATTTCTCAAGATCGAATCGGAGTCGTCGCGATCGGCCGCAACGAAGGGGAGCGGCTGCGCACCTGTTTGCGCTCGCTCGTCGGCCGTGCCGGCGCGGTCGTGTATGTCGATTCCGGTTCGACCGACGGCAGCGTCGCGCTCGCGCGCTCGTTGGGTGCCGAGGTCGTCGAACTCGACCTCGCTCTCCCCTTCACCGCGGCTCGGGCCCGCAACGCCGGCTTCGAGCGCTTGCGGCAGGTGTTGCCTGCGGTTGAGTTCGTGCAGTTCGTCGACGGCGATTGCGAAGTCCGTTCCGGTTGGCTCGCGGATGCGATTGCGGCGTTCGAGGGGCAGCCCCGTTGGGCGGTCGTGTGCGGACGTCGACGCGAGCGCCGGCCCGAGGCTTCGGTGTTCAATCGGCTGTGCGATATCGAATGGGACACGCCGGTCGGCGAGGCCTCGGCTTGCGGCGGCGATGCGCTGATGCGGGTCGTGGCGTTCGTCGAAGTCGGCGGCTTCGATGACTCGCTCATCGCCGGCGAAGAGCCGGAGATGTGCGTGCGGATGCGTCGGCATGGGTGGACGATTCATCGACTCGCGGCCGAGATGACTTGGCACGACGCCGCCATGACGCGGCTCGGCCAGTGGTGGAAGCGAACCGTAAGGGCCGGACATGGGCGCGTGTATCGGCATTGTCGTCGGCGCGGACTATCGCAGGCCGATGCCGCGCGCTATGCCGCGTTCACTACGCTCGGAAAGTTTCCGGGCCTCGTCGGGCAGTTGCAGTATTGGGGAAATCGGCTCTTGCGCCGGCGAACACGACTGATCGAATATAAAGGGGCCGCGGCATGAGCCACGTTGCTGAAGCGCTGGAGGAAGACTTGTCGCCGTCGGTCGCCGCTACGGAAGCGTGCGATGTCGACGCCGAGCGCGTGAGCGCGAGGCGCACGCGCGTGGCGTACTTGGTGAATCAGTACCCACAGCCGAGCCATAGTTTTATTCGTCGCGAGATTCGGGCGCTCGAAGACCAGGGCTACGAGGTCCGACGCTTCACCGTGCGCAGCTATGCGGGAAAGCTCGTCGACGAACAAGACCGCGCCGAGCGGAACCGAACGACGGCGCTCTTGGATGTCGGCGTGCTGCGGATGCTCGCGGCCGTGCTGCAAGTGTTCGTTGCATCGCCGCGCGTGTTCGTGCGGGCGCTGAAGCTCGCAATCCGTTTGGGAAAGCGCTCCGACCGCGGACGCTTATTGAACTTGGTGTACTTCGCCGAAGCGTGCGTCTTGCGAAAGCTGTTGCAAGCCGGCGGCATCGAGCATGTGCATGCCCATTTCGGCACCAACTCGACTTCGGTGGCGATGCTGTGCCGCGAGTTGGGAGGGCCTGCCTACAGCTTCACCGTGCATGGGCCAGAGGAGTTCGATAAGCCGGAGTTTTTGCATCTCGGCGAGAAGATCGAGCGCTCGGCGTTCGTGGTTGCGATCAGCGAATATGGCCGGAGCCAGCTTTATCGACAGTGCTCGTATGAGCATTGGGCGAAGATTCAAGTCGTGAGGTGCGGGGTCGACGCGCAGTTCCACGACGTGGCACCGACGCCGCCGGCTGCCGCAGCGCGACTCGTGTGCGTGGCCCGACTGCATGAGCAAAAGGGCTTGCCGATGCTCGTGGATGCCGCGGCTCGGCTGAAGCGCGAAGGGCTCACGTTTCAGATCGACGTGATCGGCGACGGGCCGTTGCGAAGTGGCCTCGAAGCGAAGATCGCCGAATTCGGCTTGGAAAATTTTGTGCGCCTGTTGGGCTGGAAAAGCGGCGCCGAAGTGCGCGAGGCGCTGCTCGCTTCGCGAGCGCTTGTGTTGCCGAGCTTCGCTGAAGGCTTGCCCGTCGTGATTATGGAAGCCTTGGCGCTGCATCGACCGGTCGTGAGTACCTACGTGGCCGGGATTCCGGAACTCGTCGAACCGGGCATCAACGGCTGGCTCGTACCGGCCGGCGCGATCGAACCGCTGGTCGAGGCGATGCGCGAAGTGCTCGCGGCGTCCGTCGAAGAACTGGCCTTGATGGGAGCCGATGGTGCGCGACGAACCTCGGAGCGGCATCACGCTTCGACCGAAGCCGCACGTTTGGCCCGACTGATCGAACAGACTCGATAACCCTTCCCCGGCAGATCTTTCGACATGGCTCCTGCGACCGAAATCGCGACTCCTCTGATCGACGGCGTGCCGCACGCTTCGTCGGCGCTGGCCGAACTGCATTTGCAGGCCGAGCGCGTGAATGCCGTGGTTCCGGCGCTGACGCAGCAGGAATCGGCATCGGGCCGGCGCGTCGTCAGCGGGTCGCTCTGGACGATCGCGGGTTACGGCACCGGGCAAGTGATTCGCTTGGTCGGCAACATCCTCGTTTCGCGATTGGTGTTGCCGGAAGCGTTCGGCATTATGGCGCTGGTCAACATCCTCACGCTCGGGCTTGCGATGTTCTCCGACGTCGGCATCGAAGCCGCGATCGTGCAGCATCGGCGCGGCGACGAGCCCCGGTTCTACAACACGGCTTGGAGCGTGCAGGTCGTGCGCGGCTGGTTCATGTTCGTGGTCGCGTGCTTGCTCGCGTGGCCGGCGTCGATCCTGTATGAAGAACCGCGACTGCTGACGCTTCTGCCGGCCGCCGCCGCTTGTTCCTTGATCAACGGTCTGACTTCGACGGCGATCTTCACTTCGCGCCGCCATTTGCTCCTCGGACGATTGACGATCCTCGAACTGTCGTCGCAAATCATCGGCGTAGCGACGATGTGCCTCTACGCATCGCAGGTCTATGCCGGAGCGTGGGCCATGGTCGCGGGACTGGCCGCCAGCGAGCTGACGAAGCTGATCGGCAGCCATCTGCTTATTCCCGGTTATCGCAATCGGCCCGCTTGGGATCGGCCGGCGTTCGACGCGCTGTTTCAGTTCGGTCGCTGGGTGCTTGTGAGCACGATGATTACGTTTTGCGCGATGCAAGTCGATCGACTGTTGCTCGGGCGGCTGATCTCGAAGGAACTGCTCGGCGTCTATAGCGTGGCGCTGGCGATCGCGATGTTGCCGACGATGCTCTTGCAGGCCTTGAACGGCTCGGTGCTTTATCCGCTGTTGGCCCGCTATGCGCGCAAGTCGCTCGAGCAGTTGCGCGAGCGGCTCTCGGCAGCCCGCGAGATCTTGACGTCGTTGGGGCTGTTCTTCATTGCCGGCGTGGTGCTGGAAGCGGAGACGTTCTTCGCCTTGATGTACGACGAGCGCTATGCGGCAGCCGGCCGGATCGCGCAACTGCTGGCCCCGTGCGTCTGGACGATGATGCTGAGTGCGACCTTAGAACGGGTGCCGCAGGCGATCGGCGAGACCCGTGTCTTGGCACTTTACAACTTGGCGAAGGTGCTCGTCGTCGCCGTGGCCGCGACGGTCGGGTTCTATTGGGCGGGCCTCGAAGGGTTCATCGCCGGATATACGGTCGGAATCGTCGCAGGGCACTTGGTGCTGATGTGGCAATTGGAGCAGCACGGCATTTCGGTCTGGCGCGACGATCTGCGAATGACCGCCTCGGCGCTGCTGACCATTTGGGTCGGGCTGACGTTCGTGCAATCGGCCCGGAGTATGCATCCGGATCTGTGGGTCGGCCTCGTGTGCCGCGAAACCGCGGCCTGGACGTACCTCGCCGTCGTCGGAATCTGGGCCTTAAGCAAGACGACGCGCCTAAAGAAGCTCAGCGAGTAGGCCTGTCCGAAGGCTCCCCGCAGCGATCACAGCCGCTCGCAGGCCTGTAAGGAAACGGGCGTTTATAGGGTAAGTCTCTATCTTCCAATGAGTTGCGGCGCCGAGGGTGGACGCGCAGACGCGTCGGCCCGGCGGTGGTAGAATAACTTGCTTTGACGATCTTGCTCGGAGCCTGCCGCTAGCGGCCTTCGACCAGCGATCTAAGAAGTTCGATTCTTCTATAACATCACACGTTTTGCGAGCTGTCCCCATAAGGGCTGTTTGCACATGATCACGGCGGGCCGTCGACGACGAAGCTCACCGGCAAATGCGTCTTTCACCTGCACCGGGCCTCTCCCGGCGTGTTTCCCCTCGGTTTGCCGCCGGCTTGCGCAATGCGCTCGGGCCGGCAGCGGGTCATTTTAAGGCACTGGTCTCTTTAGGCACTATGTCTCAAGTCGTACTGATTCTTCCCGGCGCCACGGATTACGAGCTTCAAGGCCGAATCCACGGCGACCTCGATATTCCTCTCTGCGACGAAGGTCGCGAAGAGGTGCAGCGCGTGAGTCGCGAACTGCAGGATTTGGGGATCGAGGTGATCTATACCTCCTGCTGTTCGTCGGCCGTGCAGACTGCCGAAACCATCGGCAAAGCGCTCGGCGTGAAGGTGAAGAAGCTCGAAAACCTCAAAAACCTCGACCATGGCCTCTGGCAGGGGCTCTTGATCGACGAAGTGAAGCAGAAGCAGCCGCGCGTCTATCGCCAGTGGCAAGACCAGCCGGAAAGCGTCTGTCCGCCCGAAGGGGAAACGATCGACCATGCCCGGCAACGAATGGAATCGGCCCTGGCGAAGGTGCTGAAGAAGCATAAAGACGATATCTTCGGGCTCGTCGTGCCGGAGCCTTTGGCGAGCTTGGTGCGGGAGTATTTGGGGCAATCGGAGCTCGGCGATCTCTGGCGCGCCACCTGCGAACATGGCCGCTGGGGCCTGATCGCCGTCGCCGGCGACGCGAAGGGGAAGCCCCACGGCATTCCCGCCGCGATCGCGCCGCCGGTCGTGAAGGCCGAGCAGATCGCGACGCCGGTCATCGACAACAATGCCTATCGAGGAATCACGACGCATGTCGACCGGTAACGAATCGGAAGTCGCCCCTGTGGAAGCGACCGTGGAAGAAGTCGGCAAGCCGCGCGCGAAGCGTGGGGTGCCCGAGGGGCTTTGGAAGCGTTGCCCCGGCTGCAAAGCCACGATTTTCCGCAGCCAAGCCGAACAGCTTTTAGGAGTCTGCCCGGAGTGCGACTACCACTGGACCGTCGGCGCGCAGGAACGCTTGCGCCAGTTGCTCGACGACGGGACGTTCGAGGAATGGGACGCCGACCTGACGTCGCTCGATCCGCTCGGCTTCGTCGATAGCAAACCGTACGTCGACCGGATCAAAAGCGAACAAGCGCGGACCGGCCTTCGCGATGCCGCCGTCACGGGGACCGGCATGATCCGCGCGCGGCGCTGCGCCGTCGGCGTCACCGACTCGGCCTTTATCATGGGGAGCATGGGCTCCGTGGTAGGCGAGAAGCTGACCCGACTCTGCGAACGGGCCACGGCCGAGAAGCTGCCGCTGATCATCGTGAGCGGCTCCGGCGGCGGGGCTCGGATGCACGAAGGAATTCTTTCGCTCATGCAAATGGCGAAGGTCTCGGCGGCCCTGGCCCGCTACGACCAGGCCGGCGGGCTCTTCATCTCCGTGCTCACGAACCCGACGATGGGGGGCGTAGCGGCCAGCTTCGCCTCGCTCGGCGACTTCGTGATCGCCGAGCCGAAAGCCCTGATCGGCTTCGCCGGCCCCCGCACGATCCAAGCGACGCTCCGCATAGAACTTCCCAAGGGATTCCAAACGAGCGAGTTCCTACTGGAGCACGGGTTCTTGGATCGGATCGTCTCGCGCAGGAATCTGAAAACCGAGATCGCGAACATCATCGACTCTTGCGGGATGTAGGGATTCGGTTCTTGGTTCGTCGTTCTTGGTTTGCTCGGGTGGCGACGCCAAAGTAGCAGGCACGTTCCACGTGCCGTCCGCCACATGCGTCGTTGGGCGATGGTGTCTGACTCGGTCGTTTCGACTCCATCGTGGCTACGGCACGTGGAACGTGCCTGCTACTTTAGACTGCCTTGACGTAGCTGCAATTCACCGAACTATTCGTTCTATGCGCATTAAGCACGCGGCGCAGGTGCGATTCCATCGTCGACTCGTACTGAAAGAAGATCACTCCGGCAGCGGCTTCCCCTTTGTTTCCGGGGCGAGCCAGATGATCGCTAGGCCGAGGATATAGACGACGCTGATCCAACTGCAGCCGACCGGATAGCCTCCTTTGACCTTCGCCCAGGTCTCGGTGTCGGCGAAGAACGGCAATCGCAACAGCGCGCTGATCTGCAAGCCGCCGATCGCGGCGAGAATTCGGCCGAAGTTGAACGCGAAGCCTTGTCCTGTCGCGCGCACTTTCGTCGCGAAGAGTTCCGGCAAGTAGAGCGGGAGCCAGCCGTAGAATGAAGCCGTCGTGGTGCCGAGGATGAAGGCCCAGAAGAGGAACGACGAGTCGTACTTGTTATGAGTCTGATAGAAGATGAGCACGCCGGCGAGCGACAGGACGCACATCAAGCAATAGGTCAGGCGTCGGCCGAGCCAGTCGCCGCACATCGCCGCGGCGATCGTGCCGACGATCGCGCCGAGCGAGAGCGAGATCAAGGTCCATTCGCGCGGATGCGAGGCCGAGAGAACCGGATCGGCCTGCGTGAGCTGACCGGCCCAGGTCGAGGCCCATTGCGTCGAGCCCCAAGTTCCCAAAAGGGCGACGCCGCTGATGCAGGCCCCGAGGAGCATTTTGCGAATCGTCGGCCAAGGGCTCGTCGGTGCGTCTGCGCGGCCGTCGGCGACCGTGCGCTGGAGATAGCGGAATACCGGATAGGTGTAACCCAGCACGGCAATCGCGAGCCCGACGACGGTGCCGCCGATGCGGATCGCGGTGATGGATTCCGGCGGCAGCGATTTCGAGGCCCACACGTAGACGATCAAGCACGGCCCAAGCGCGCCGACGAAAACGCCTAAGAGATCGATGGTCGCCCAGTTCGACGTGTTCCCTTTCCCCTGCTCCGCTTCCCACTTGTGCGACTCGGGAACGAAGATTCGAAAGAAGAACGTGAGCAGAGCGGGCAACGTGCCCGAGATCATCATCAGCCGCCAGCCTTTATTGGCGACGAGCATATTCACCGTCGCTTCGGACAGACCGATGTCGGTGAGTAAGACTTGGAACTCAGCTAGGATGCTGTTGAGCCCGATGCCGATCACACCGACGAGCAAGTAACCGCAGTTGGCCGCCGCGCCGATGAGTCCGGCCATCAAGGCGCGCGAACGATTCGGCCAAACTTCCATCACAAGCGCAACGCCGAGCGCCCATTCGCCTCCCATACCGAGCGAAGCGACGAAGCGCAGCGCGCCAAGCTGCTCGGGCGTTTGAGCGAAGCCGCAAAGGCCGGTGAAGATGGCATACGTGAGCACGCTGAGGCTCATCGCGCGGACGCGGCCGATTCGATCGCCGAGCCAGCCGAAGAGGACGCCGCCGGTTGCCGCGCCGACCAAGAACACGGCGATGATGACGCCGAAGAGAAAGCCGATCTCCCCTTCTTGCACGGGCGTCGGCTGACCGACGATGCCGAGCATATCTTGCACGGCGGAACGCCCGACGAGCGAGAAGACACCCATCTCGGCGCCGTCGAACAACCAACCCAAGAGCGCGGCGGCGAGGGCCATCCAAGCGCCGCGCGCGGTATGCGCCGCAGCTGGTTCAACGACCGGCACCTGAGAGGGAGCGGGCTTCCGAGTGTCGAGCGCCATGGCGAATTTCCTTGAACTCGATCACCGACCGCAGACGAAATCACTTGGGCGAACGTCGTCGCCGCATTCGACGCAGCGAACTACTCGTCGAACTCCCCTTCCTTCGGCTCCGGCAACCAGAACGAAGCGATGTAGTTGACGACGTAGACCGTCAACGCCACGCCGGCCGCGACGTAGGCGGTCATGTGCGCGACCGCGATCGGATTCGGCGGGCTGCCGTTCGGACCAGGGGCGACGAGCATCGCGGCGAGCGTCGTCGTCACGGCGGCGAAGCTCGTGCCGATGAGTCGACCACCCATGTTCGCGGCGAAGCTTTCGCCCGTACCCCGGAGATGCACCGGATAGACGCGCGGCAAGTAGTTGCCCCAAAAGCTGAACTGCCCGACGGTGAGCAAGCCGGCGATGAAGATGCCGATGTGCAGATAGTTCAAGCTCGTCGTGCCGGCGTAAGCGAAGATGATCGGCATGGCGATGATGCCCGGAATGAGGAACACGCGTAGCAATTTACGTCGGCTGGTAATGAAGAGCGCCAAGCCCGCCAAGGCGAAGCGGCCGAAGAGCCCGCCGAATTCTTGAATCTTCGTAGCATGCGAAGCGGCGGATTGTTCGATCGGATTGGAGATCTTCTTCGTCGCTCCGATGACGGCCCTCTTGATTTCATCGTCTCGTTTGATTTTTTCTTCCGGCGATAGTTCCGCTTCGCTTTTATATTTCGCCCTGATTTCGGCGATGAGAGCTTTCTTCTTCTCTTCCGGGAAGTCCTTCTCTACCGCGGCTTTGACCTTTTCTTGCACTTCCGGAATGCCGGGGATGATCTGCGGAAGTTGCTGAATCGCACCGAACGCGGCTGCGAAGCTGCAGGTGAACATGAGCGTCGTGATCAGCGTGGTCCGCTTGAGTTGCGGCGAGAAGAGTTCGGCGATGCTCGGGCGGCGCATCGTGCCGGCTTCGCGCTTCCGCTTCCACGACGGCGACTCCGGCAAGAACGGCCGAATGAGAATCAGCGGAATCGCGGGAATCAAGCCCGACATGAGCGTATAGCGCCAGGGGGCATGCGAATCTTTGATTTGCCCGAGCGTGCCCGTCAGGAATTCGGGAAGCTGAATCGCGGGCAATTGCATCGCCGGAAACTTGATGCCGAAGAGAAAGTCGTACTGCGTGTTGACGGCCCAAGCGACGGCGAGCCCGTTGGCGACGGCGACGAGCAAGCCGCCGATCGAGGAGAACGCTTGCGTGAAGCCGAGGACCTTTTCCCGCTGGTGCGGGTCTTCGAACAACTCGGCCAACCAAGCCACGGCGGCGACGAACTCCACGCAGACGCCGATGAAGACCAAACAGCGGAAGAACAACAGCATATACAAGCTGGTCGAAAAGCCGGCGGCGAACGCCGCGAAGGCATACAGCAAGATGCTCCAAGTGAGCACGGCGCGGCGACCGAGGCGATCGGTAAGATAGCCGCCGAGCAGACCGAAGATCCCTCCCGCGACGGCCGGAACATAAAACAGCAAGCCGATCCACTTCGTAAACGCCGGCGAACCGGGCTGGATGTTGCCGAGTTCCATCAGCGCCGGTCGTGCGATGAGCGGCAACATCAGGAGTTCGTAGATGTCGAAGGCAAAGCCGATCGCCGCGATCGTGCAGATGAGCCACTGGGTGCTAGTCAGGCGCGACGCGCCGCCGGCGGGAGCTTGAGACATGGCGGGTAGTTCGAAGGAGGAAGAGGAACGGACAGGTGGGGATTCGTCGGAAGGCGAAGCACTATGCTAATGCAACCCTGGGCGCGCCACAAGCGATCGAGGCGGCACGAAACAGCGAGATTCGCGGCCTGCGAGACAACGCCGGCGAAGCCATGCGGGCGCACGAACACGAGCAGAGAAGCACCCCAACCGATGCCGACATTCGATTGCGATTTCACGAACCCATCCGATCCGGAAACGACGGGAAACGGTTGTCTCTTCGGGGGAGAGTCCTCTATACTAATGCGACTCGTCCAGGCGGATTTGCCCAGGAGCGGTGCGCATGTTGGTTTTATCGCGAAAAATCGGCCAAACGCTGATGATCGCCGAAGGGGTCATGGTGACCGTTTCGGAGATCGGGCCGGATTACGTGCGCCTCACCGTCGCCGCGCCCAACGAAGCCGAACTGCGTCGCCGCTATCCGCAGTCGCAAGAAGTACCCGGCGATGAAGAGACGTGGCACAATCGGCCCGTCGTCGTGACCCTATCGCTCCACCATGCGGCCTTGCTCGATCGGTTGCGGCGACAGATGAATGCCGACGAAGAAGGCCAAGCTCCGACGCGCGACGACGCGCTCGGCGCGATTCTGGAAACGGTCGCCGAGAACGACGAGTTCCCCATCCCGGGCCTGACCGTTAGGCAAGACGGGATTCGCTAGAAACCGTTAACCCTTATCTCCCATGGGAGCAGGGCTCGGGATCACTTCAAGTTCGAGGCCGGGGTCGGTTGCGCTGCGGTGTTGACCGGCGCGGCGAACTGCAATGTCGATATGATCTCTTCGTCGGCGCCGGCCATGCGCTCGAGCATCGGTTGCTCGCAAGTGAATGCGAAAACCGTTTGCCGCCCGTGCGCGTCTTGCACGAGGTAGTAGATCCAAGTGATCGCCAGTTCTTCGACTTCGCCGGTCGCTTCGGCTCGGAAGACGGTGTGGCCGAGCGAGTTTTCCGCTTCGGTGACTTGCGTGAACTGGCCGAAATGCTTATCGAGCGAGCGACGGACATCGGCTTGAAACTGCGCGAGGGTCGGCCGACGGGTCGCGTCGGGAAGCACGACCGACGTGACGTTGCACTGCGCGACGAGCTCGCCCCGATCGACCATGCGCAGCGATAAGACATTGGCCCGATCGGCCATGACATGCCAGCGACGATCGTGATCGAACGCAAACAGCTTATCGCTTGAAGAGTAGCGAATGCGGAGAGCATCGGCGGTCGGGCCCGCGACGACCTCCTCGAGATTGTCGTTGTTCAAAGCTTCGGGCTCGGTCGTCGGAGCGATGACCATCTGCAAGCGCGATTGCACTTCGAGGCCGGGCTCGACGTGGCCGATCGAACGCTTCTCTTTCATCAACACCGCGAGCCAAGTGACGCGCTTCTGCGCGCGGTCGAATTTATAACGTCCCGTGATCTCGATTTCGGTCGCGACTCCGTCGATCGCCCCTTGCACGACTCCTTTGAGTTCGATGCGGGCCGACGTGTCGTCGATCTCGGTGAGTACGCTGGCGACCGTTGTTTGGCTGACGGCGTCGAGGTTCAATAGGCCGGCGATGAAGCGGTCGGTATGCGTCCAAGCATCGCCGACCGCGACTTCCTTACTCGGCAGCAATTGCTCGACGAGCAAGCTATTGAACGGGATTTGCACGAGGTCGAGTTCGTCGGCCGTCAGAGGCGCCAGCGGGCAGAGCATCTCGGGCTGCGCGTCGGTCGTGCGGATGAGAAACAGTTTGCGCGCGTCGTCGAGCTTCGCTTCCGTCGTCAATTTGTCGACGACGTACTTCGCTTCCGCCTGGCGATAGTTGCGGGCCGAGCGGCGGGCATCGGCTGTGTCGTCGAGCAGTTTTTCGTCGTAGGCAAAGCGAGCGACCACGGAGGTCGGGAGCGACTTGATTCCGCTCTTTTCCTTGAGCGTGAGGACTCCCCCGATTTCGAGCACCGCTTCGACTTTCGAAACGTCGGCCTTCGCGACGGAGCCGATGAGCTCGATGGATGCCGGCGGCGCGGCTTGCGCTTGCGGTGCGTTGTGGAAACGGCAAACCACGGCGACCAGCAAGAGTCGCGTGAGGCTCGGCAACCAGTCTCTTAATGCGTTCGACATCGACGAAGCCCTTCGTCCGTGGCTATTCAGCGACCAGCCGTGCGCCAGGCTCGACCGGAGTAATCCCTATCGCGTAGTTTCGTCGCGGTGCGGCATCGGGATTGAGTCGATCATGAAATTCGTGCCGTTGGTCGCGATCGGGCTGTTTGGGTAAGCATCGAAAGAGGTTTAAGCGGTCGTGAAATGCAATCATCTAGAGGGGGCTCGCCGCGAGACATTTAAGTGCGGCATGCCTCTTGCTGGTTACTAGGGAATGAAACTTGAGGAAAACTCCGAACTTTTCCTGAACGGAGGACACTTTATTGCGTAGGACTAGGGTACGAACGACGCATACTTGTGTGAGGTGGCTCGCCTCAGACAAACCGCCTGCATCGGGTAGGCGGAGGGAAGGAAAATGACGAGGCGAAGAGTCTTTTGCGGCAAGGAATTTGGCAGCAAAGACGACTTCGATTAGCATACTGGCTCTGCCGGCAACGAGCTTGTCGGCAGGCTTAAGGGACAGACGACTCGATGGGCGGTGGGAGCCGCAGGGAACACCATCTGAGACTGAGAGGGAAGGTTCGTTCTCATGAACAATAGCTACATCAACCCGGGCCTGCGGCAACTTCGCGATCAGCAAGTTCGTTTCGCGCCCCGCGACAAGAAGCTTCAGCAAGCCGCTCGGGCTGAAAAGCTACTCGCCGAGCTTGTCTCCGGCCGGTCGTACAACTACGTCGACCTGTGCTACAAGATCACCGACTTCAAGCCGGAACAGTACCCGGACTTGAAGGTTTCGGCCGAGGAAGCTCGGCACGATCTCCGGCTGTTCGTCGAAGACGTTTCGGCTGCGGCCGAAGTGCCTGCCGACGACGCCGGCGAGAGCGTGATGACGATCGAAGAGCTGGCCGAGAAGTTCAACGTCTCCACGAAGACGATTCAGCGCTGGCGCGAGCAAGGGCTCGTGAGCCGCCGGTTCGTTTTCGATGGTCGGAAGCGCGTCGGCTTTCTCAAGAGCTCGATCGATCGTTTCGTCGCCGACAACGAAGATCGGATTGCGCGCGGCAGCCGCTTTAGCCAACTCACCGACGAAGAGCGCGAACTGATTATCCGCCGCGCACGCCGACTTGCGCAGCATGGCGCGGGCCCTGCCGAAGTAGCGCGACGCATGTCGCGCAAGACCGGTCGTAGCCCGGAGACGATTCGTTACACGCTCAAGGCGTTTGAGGAAGAGCATCCTGATTTAGCCATTTTTCCGGACAACGGCGGCCCGTTGTCGGATGGCGACAAGCAGAGCATCTACCAGCATTATCGCCGGGGCGAGTCGGTCGATGCGCTGTGCAAGCGCTATCGTCGAACGAAGACGAGCGTCTATCGGATCATCAACGAAGTGCGGGCCGAGAAGATCGGCGCGCTGCCGCTCGACTACATCGACAACGAGTTGTTCTCGAAGCCGTGGGCCGAGAAGCAGATCCTAGTCGCTCCGCCGGTCGTTGAGAGTTCGAGCAAGAAAGCGCGAGCCCCTGCTGGGCTGCCGCCGTACTTGGCCGCGCTCTACGACGAACCGTTGCTGACGCGCGAGCAAGAGCAGTATCTCTTCCGGAAGTTCAATTTCTTGAAGCATAAGGCTGCTAGGCTCCGCACCGGCTTGGATCCGACTCGGGCCAAGAGCAGCTTGATGGACGATGTCGAGAAGCTGTACGGCGAAGCGGTCGCTCTGAAAAACGGACTGATTCGCGCCAACCTACGGCTTGTCGTCTCGATCGCTAAGCGGCATGTCGGTCCGCATGAAAACTTCTTCGATCTCGTGAGCGACGGCAACATGTCGTTGATTCGTGCGGTCGAGAAGTTCGACTATGCCCGAGGGAATAAGTTCAGCACCTACGCCACGTGGGCCGTGATGAAGAACTTCGCTCGGACGATTCCGGATGAGATCAAGCGTCGCGATCGGTTTAAGACGAGCGTCGACGAGATGTTCAGTTCGGCGGAAGATCGGCGGACCGATCAATACGAACTCGAACAGGCTCAAAACCAGCGAGAATCGCAAATCGGCCGGATTTTGGAGAATCTTGACGACCGCGAACAATCGATTATCATCAAACGCTTCGGTTTGGATCACAACCAAGAGCCTAAGACCTTGAAAGAGGTCGGCGACGAAATGGGTGTGACCAAAGAGCGAGTACGGCAAATCGAAGCTCGGGCACTCTCGAAACTGCGAAAAGCGGCCGAAGAGTACCACGTCGAACTACCGGAACTCGGCGAAGAGTAAGCTCGAAAGCGATTGAGTTGAATTAAAAACAGCGTCGATGCGGCCCTTGCAAACAAGGACCGCATCGACCTTTTTAAGACATCCGTTCCGGCGAGATCATGCCTGGTCGGTGCGGTAGTCGAATATAAAAACGCAGCGTGGCTCCCCGAGTGAGGGGATTCAATTTAGGGAGGACGTCTTTCGTCGCGAAGAAGACCGGTGTGGGCTCCGCATCGTCGGCCGCTGCTTCGGCAGGGCTTACGGCGCATGGGGTTACGGTCTTTTTCCGGCACGGACGCCCTCTTTTTTCGTTGACGAGGATTTACGCGGAACGGGAGTCGGGCGAAAAACGCGAACTTTGTCGACTGGGCACAAGTCGGTAATGATGACGACTTTACGTGCCGAAAATTATCGCCGTGTACGGCTTGCAGGCCCCGCGGCTTTTAGTATATTTACTGGTTTTCACGGTCGGGCATGAGTCGTTTTCAGGGGTAGTGGGCTAGCGTAGCTCAATTGGCAGAGCAGCTGTTTTGTAAACAGCAGGTTGCGGGTTCGATTCCCACCGCTAGCTCTGTTGCAGCATTTCGATTTTTTTCGTGTCTTTGATTTTTTGATTTCTCGGGAAGGTCGGTTTTCGAATTATCGCGAGGCCGTGATCGTTGGCGCAACGGTCGTCGTGGTCTCGTGAGGAAGCCGGTCTACGCGGAACGTCGGTGTTGAGGAGAGTTTCCCGAGCGGTCAAAGGGGTCAGACTGTAAATCTGATGGCTTACGCCTTCACTGGTTCGAATCCAGTACTCTCCACTGGTTGGTTTGTTTTTGTTTGTTGATTTGATGGTTGTCTGGTTCGGCTGGTTTGGTTCGGCTGCGGGTGTAGCTCAATGGTAGAGCGGCTGCCTTCCAAGCAGCATGCGAGGGTTCGATTCCCTCTACCCGCTCTGGAAGGTCGCTTGCTATTGGGTTCGCTTGGTGGTGAGTGCCCGTCCGGGCGTCCGTCTGCTGCTGTAGCTCAGTTGGTAGAGTGCGTCCTTGGTAAGGACGAGGTCATGGGTCCGAATCCCATCAGCAGCTCTTGGGGCGTATGTTTTTGCGGCGGCGGAATCGCATCGGTGCGAACGCCGGTTCGCTGGAGTGTTCGCAAGTTACAAAGTTCACGTTCTGTAAAGTTCACGTTACTGGCAACGTTTGATTAAAATCGTAGGGAGTTAGAATGGCCAAGGGTACATTTGAGCGGACGAAACCGCACGTCAACGTCGGCACGATCGGTCACATCGATCACGGAAAGACCACGACCACCGGCGCGATTCTCGCCGTCCAAGCCGCCAAGGGTTTGGCGCAAAAGAAGTCGTATTCCGATATCGCCAAGGGGGGTACGGTTCGCGATGAAACGAAGACGGTCACGATCGCCGTGAGTCACGTCGAATACGAGACCGATAAGCGTCACTATGCCCACATCGACTGCCCGGGCCACGCTGACTTTATTAAGAACATGATCACCGGTGCCGCTCAGATGGACGGCGCCATTCTCGTCGTCTCGGCTGCCGACGGTCCGATGCCGCAAACGCGCGAGCACATTCTGTTGGCTCGCCAGGTCGGTGTGCCGGCGCTCGTCGTGTTCTTGAACAAGGTCGATCTTGTCGACGATGCCGAGTTGCTTGAGCTCGTCGAAATGGAACTCCGCGAGTTGCTCACGCACTACGGCTTCCCCGGCGACGACATTCCGATCACGCGCGGCTCGGCCAAGCCGGCCTACGATAGCCCTGCCGATCCGAAGGCCAGCGCCTGCATCTCGGCCTTGCTCGACACGGTCGATTCGTACATTCCGGAACCGCAGCGCGAAATCGACAAGCCGTTCTTGATGGCCGTCGAAGACGTGTTCTCGATCGAAGGCCGCGGTACCGTGGCAACCGGTCGTATCGAACGCGGTATCGTCAAGGTCGGCGACGAAATCCAAATC
>JAIOPP010000100.1 GCA_021413845.1 Planctomycetia bacterium
ATTGCGGTGCGCCGAGTCGTGCCGGGTTCACTGCGGCGATGTCGTGCGGTTGTTGGAACGTTGCTTGCGGCGGCACGGCCGCGGGTTGCTCGACCACGGTCGTCAGCGAGGCCGGGACGACCTTGCCGACGACGCGGTAGTCCCAAGCGCGGTGGACGGGCCAAGCCATTGCCGTTTTATCTTCCGGATCGATCAAGGCCGGCGTCGAGGTCGGGCCCATCCGCGGCCCGCGATCCAATTCCGGATCGGGAATCGGCTGCAACCGGGGAGCGGCGGGAATCGCCGTTCCGCTCGGAGCGACGCCGCTCGAATACGGCGACTTCGCCGGAGTCGAGATCGTGCCCGGCATGTTGAGAGCCGGTGCAGTGAGGGCCGGAGCGGTGAGCATCGGTGCGGAAAGCGCGGGAGCGCTGTAGGTCGTCGTCGGAACGGGCTGGCTCGTAGGGATCGGCGTCGAGGAGTTCAGCGTCGGCGGAACCGGTGTGAGTCCGCCGGCCGAGACGGAACCTGAATTCGAGTTCGGGGCATAGTATACGGAGCCGGTCGTCGGCAGCGGAGCGGCGGAGCTCAGCGTCGTGCCGTTTAATGATGTGCCATTCAAAGACGGCACCGGCGTCGAAAGGGTCGGTCGGGCATACGCCGGCGTCGCCACGGACGGAGCAGCGTAGGTCGGGGCGTACGTCTGAGTCGAATACGATGGTGCCGAGTAAGCGGGGGCCGCATAAGTCGGGGCGATGCTGCTCGGCGCGCCGTACGTCGCAGCCGGAGCGGCGGCGGGGGCCGCGGCGGCGCCGTAGTTATACCCGCTGACGTTGACGTTGCCTTGCGCCGGCGGATAGGTGTAAGCGTTGGTCGTGCCGGGAACGAACGACGACGTGCGCGGCGCGGCGTAGTTCGTGGTCGTGGGATACGGCGACGTCGGGAACGTCGAGGTTGGATAAGTTGGGGCCGGATAAGTTGGGGCCGGGTAAGTTGCTGCCGGAGCGTAGTAGCTCGTCGTGGCGACACCGCGGTTGCACGAAGAGCAACCGGCGGCCGGAGCGGCGTAGGTGGCCGCAGGGGCGGCATACGTCATCGCCGGAGCACCGATGCCCGACGTCGGAGCCGGAGCGTAGTAGGTCGTGGTCGCGGTGGGGCAGGCCGGCTGCGCCACCGAGTATTGCAAGCGATACGACGAATAAGGAACGTACTGCACTTGTTGTTGGTAGCTGACGACGGGACGCATCACGGTCGTCGGGCAACCGGTGCAAGGGTCGGCGCTGCAGACGGGACGATACGTCGTCACCGGCACCGCGACGGTTTGCGTTCGGTAGCACGTTTGCGGGACGTAGTTGCAAACGAGCTGCTGACCGCACGGATTGCAGACGGTGCCGCCGTAGAGCGAGGCCGCCGCGTTTTGGCGCTTTTGCAGACAGCCGAAGAAGGCATTCGCATCGGCAGGGACAAGCATGCTTGCCGCGGCCATGAGCGTGGCAGTTACTCGGATGCGTCGGTAAGTTCGTTTCATCATCTGATCTCTCCCTGCGACGGCGCTAACTAGTGCGTTCTTTTGGTGTACGAAAGTTTTGTTCAAGTCGTCAATGATTTCATCCGACGAAACGCCATTTGGTAATACTTTCCGACTGTGCGGAATGTTCATCTCGGGCGATCATTTTCGATCAGGTTGTCGACGACGCGCGATTTCGCTTGCTGCTTGCTGCCGGCAATTTGCCCGCGAACAAGCTCGAAACGAAGCGCACGCGACGACGATTCCGCCCGAAAATCCAGGCATTTCGTCCGCCCAACCCTACGTTAATTCCCACGCGCGGCGGGCGAATGCGCGAACTTCAGCCGAGATTATTCGCACGCCGCGGTCGCTACGACCGGCGCAACTCCGCTAAGTCGTACAACCGGAAGAACAGTTCGCGCATGTTGCGACCTTCGTTGGAAAACAATCGCTCAACTTCTTCCGGTGCGATGTCGCCGGCGGTGCCCGCTGCGGAATGCCGTGCGAGGAGTTCCGTCGCAAGTTGCACGGCCGTGGCGACGCTCGGGCAGACCTCGAACAGCGTCGGTAAGCGAACGGGAAAACAAACCGGCGTGTGCGTCGTGAGCAACAGCCCGCAATCATGCCGACGGACGCTACACGCAACTTGCACGCGACTTAAGAAGCTCAACTGCTCATAACCGTCGAGGCAAAGAATCGTGCGCGGCGTTAAGGGCTCGGTGAGTTTCAAGCGACGTTGTCCGTCGTGCAGCTCGATGAGTTGCACTCGCTCGCCGCGCGCCGTGAATTCGCGCACCAGCGAAGCGAGCAACGTCGACTTCCCCGCACCATGCGGACCTACGATTTGCCCGCGACGATTCGCGGATAAGAACCGCTCGACGAGCGCTGCCGCGGACAGGCCCGACGGAAAGAGAAACGGCAGCGCCCCGGGGCGCACGAAGCGCGACGAGAACGGATTGATCCGCTCCGCAGGTTCGTCGCCGCGTGCTTCGTCGTTCATAAGAGCGGGGGCGCCGCGGCCGGAACGGTGCCGACATGGAACGGCGTATCCGAAGTCAGTTCTTTGCCGCGCGTCGGAAAGAGACGCACGCGTACGCACCAACGAACCTTGACGATCACCCCTTCATAGCTGAGCGGGCTCATCGGCAGCACGGTGCGCAAGCGTTGCGGTTTGCGTAAGTCGATCATGCCGCCGTCATCGGTCGTTTGACGCACGAAGTGATGCACGGCGATGTCTTCGTCCCCTTTGCCCATCGTGTACCACAAGACGGAAACTTCGATGGCCCGCGCGTCGACGAGCGCGAGCGAATCGATCCGATATTCGGCCGTGAGCGTTTCGCCGGGCTCGTAATGCCGCCGGCTGCCGTCGAGCAAGATCGTGATGCCGGGATCGTTCATGCGTGCGGCACTCCGTTGCGGCCGGGAAACACCAACAGCGAGAAGACCCGCTCGAAGTCGGGCCAGTTGTGCAGGTCGCCGCGCACGATCAACTTCCATTTCACCGCGTTGTGCGGCGATTGAAACGAGTGCATCGCCGCTTCCGGCACGCGCAGCTCGAGTCGCGTGGCGAACGGTTGGCCGCGCTTCAAGGTGAACGAATCGCGGCGAAAGACTTCCGTTTCGACGACGCGCTGAATGTGCGTGCGCGAGTTCGTCCCTTGGCGAAACGTCGCCTCTTCGTCGCAGGCCAGCACGATCGAAAGTCGCTCGAAGTGCAGCCTGCCTTGCTGCGAGAAGAAGATTTCGTAGCGCCCCCCGGGATACAGCGGATGGTCGGAGACTTCGACGACCGTCGGCTCGACGCCAGTCGTGATCATGAGTTGCTTGCCGGCTAAGAAAGCGAGAAATCCTCCGGCGACGAGAAACGGAATCAACCCCAGGCCGAGCAGGTAGTCGGCACGGCCGGCAAGCGCTTCGTCGATCGCCTTGTAGACGAGCCAGCCGACGAGGATATTCCAACCGATCGCGACGATCGTCATGAACCAAGTGTTCCAGCCCGGCGCGGCGATCGGCAGCCGATGCTTCAGGGTCGTGCCGGGACTGTTCGTAATGTCCTGATCGGCCGGCACCGTCGGATAGCGCGACGACGACCCTCCGGCCCCTTCGAACAATTCCATATTCGACGCTTGTTGCAGCAGCGCGCGATGCTCGGCCGATTTTCCCCAAGTAAGAAACACGTAGATCAATCCGCCGACGCCGACGGCGACGAACGCCGCGGGCAACAGCGGCAAGACCCAAGCGACCCAACTGTAGCCGCGCTTGACGACGGCGGTCGACGGACGATGCGGGTCGTACCAGCAAGGGTATTCCTTGCCGACCTCGAACGGCTCGATCAAGCGTTCGCATTCGGCCCGATCGGTGGAATAAACGCCGGTCGCATCGAACGTGGTCGCCTCGTATTCGCGACCCTCGACCGCGTAACGAATCGAAACTTCCGGTCGATA
Source organism: Planctomycetia bacterium (assembly GCA_021413845.1). Taxonomy (NCBI): domain Bacteria; kingdom Pseudomonadati; phylum Planctomycetota; class Planctomycetia; species Planctomycetia bacterium. The sequence goes on from JAIOPP010000100.1 coordinate 3,931, forward strand.
ATTGAGTTGATCTTCTTTGGAAATTTCGGCGATGCGCTTTCCGAGCACTGTGCCTTGGGTTTCTAGGAACTCATGGTTCGCGCGCCATTCGGGCGCGGTCATCTGCCCGACGACGATCGCTAAGATGCCCGACCCGGCGACCATGAGCACGGCGAAGAAGGCCGCCATCGCGGCCTGTCCGCCCAACTCCGACATCGTGCGGCGCTGACCACGTTTTTTGCTGAAGAAACGAAAGCGAGGCACGAGACGATGTCCAATGGCCGACGTGAGACGCGGGAATCGACGCCGGGCGGGCGATAGCAAAGCGGATCGGAGGCATTCGGAAAACGAGTACCGCTACGGCTCCTAGTCGCAACCGGGGCGCGACCTCCCTTTTCTAATCTCCGAAACCCGACGGCGGAAGGGTATAATCGCCGAGCGAAGAGCCGGAGCGCTCGAAGCAGGGCATAAATCAGGGAGGTCCGTTCCGTAGCGGCGAAAATTCATGAAAAAACAATCCGCCGGCCCGAGCGCAGAGCGGTCTCTAATCCAGCGGTTGAAGTTCGGCTCGACGCTCGCGCTCGGCACGCTTTTGTGCTGCGCGACCTCGGCTTGCGCTCAAGCGACCGCGCCGGCCGGCGCACCGGAGAAGCCCGTTGGCACCGCGACTCTGCCGACTGAAACTCGCCCGGCTGTGAGCACAGCTGGCCAAGGGGAAGATTGGTCGCAATGGCGCGGGCCGCGTTCCAATGGGATCGCGCTGCGGACTTCGCTGCCGAGCACCTGGCCGAGCGCTCCGCTGGAGCCGGTGTGGCGCATGCCGCTTGGGGAAGGTTGGTCGTCGCCTGTGGTCGGCGAGGGGCGCGTTTACATGCTCGATCGCAACGGCCCGCTCGAACGCGCAGCGGCCTACGATGCCGTCACCGGCAAGCTGTTGTGGGAACGGACCAACCCGGTCGATTTCAATCCGCATGCCGTGGGGCGTCGCTATGGCAACGGGCCGAAGGGAACTCCCGCCTTCGCCGGTGGATTCGTTTATACGCTCGGCATCGCCGGTTGGCTGCAATGTTTGAAGGCCGAGAGCGGCGAAGTGGTTTGGAAGAGTTACTTCCCGGCGGAGTTCGCCGAGTCCGTGCCGCTGGCCGACCAGCGCACTTATGTCGTCGCCGAAGATCATGTGGTCGTGCCGATCGGCGGAGGTCGCGGCGCGCCGGTGCCGCTGTTCGGGTACACCGGTTCGCCTCTGGTGTTCGATCAGTTCGTTATCGCGTCGACCGGCGGCGCGCGCGGCGGCACGATCACGGCGTTCGAGCGGACGACCGGCAAGGTCGCTTGGCACGCGCTGCATGAGAACGTCTCTTATTCATCGCCCGTCTCGGCCGAGATCGGGGGGGTGAAGCAAGTCGTCGTGCCGACCGGCCCGAGGTTGGTGGGCCTGGAACTCGCGACCGGCAAATTGCTGTGGAGCGTGCCGTATCAAAATCAATACGACGAAACGATCGGCACTCCGGTCGCCGCCGGCGAGCTGGTGTTGCTCACCGCCGTGGGGCGGCCGCTGTCGGCGTGGAAGATCGGTCGCAATGCGGCCGGCGAATTTGCGGCGAGCGAAGTTTGGCAAAACGACGATCTGCAAAGTTACTTATCGTCGGTGGTCGTCGTCGGAGAGTTCGTCTACGGCATGAACGACGGCGGCGAATGGCATTGCCTCAAGCTCGCCGACGGCAAAACGATCTGGCGCGGCGGCAACCACGGCTACTACACCACGCCGCTCGTCGCCGAAAATCGCATTCTGGCACTGAACGAGCGCGGTGTACTCGACGTCTTAGGAGTGAACCCGCAAGCCTACGAGCCGATCGTCACGACGAGGGTCGCGAAAGAACCGACCTGGACCTCGCCGGCCCTCGTCGGCAACCGGCTGTATGTACGCATGCGCAGCGCGCTGGTTTGCTACGAACTAAAGTAAGGCAGAGCTCTGAGGCGAGCGGGGGACGTAAGTCCCCCGGTGACATCAAAGCTGCTTGACGCATAGCGACTTGTCGGGGCGATCTTACCGGGGGACTCACGTCCCCCGCTCGCCTCGGATAGGCGCAACGATCGTTGCCGCGCCCAACGCGCTTTCCAGTTTGGTTCCGAGTTCGTTACAGTCGCGGCGTATGTAGGCCAGAGCGACGGTGATCCCTTGTCTGACCGACGATGACGTCACTTTTCCGACCGCTTGTTTTTGAAACAACAAGCCGCTGCCGACTTCGGCCGGCTCCGCCGGTTCGGGCGCAAGGGCAATATACTCCAACACCACGAGCGTCTTATTAACGTGGCCGAGAGCGTCGAGCCGAGCTACGGTTTCTTGGCCGAGATAACATCCTTTGCGGAAGCTTATCGTCAGTTCGTTACGGTCGAGCTCTTGAGCGAGGTTCTTGTCGGAAATGTCGAGACCGTAAAGGGGGAGGCCGGCTTCGATGCGCGGCGCTTCCCAAACATCGGCCGCGCAAGCAACCGCGCCGGCGGCAACGAGCTTGGCTTGCAGATCGGCCGCGGCCTCGCGAGGACAAAAGATCGTGTAGTTCGGCTCCGGTGCTTGGGCCGAGCGGGCGACGAACGCACCGTCTCCGAATGCCGGAATCAACGTGTTGCCGAGCGTGGCGGTCGGCAACGCAACGGCCAACGCTCGGCCGACGATCTCCGCGGCGTTCGCGCCGGCGATGAGCAGTTCCGCCCAATCGTTCGTCCGATCGGTGATCGTTACTTTCTCGCGGATCAAGTATTTGTCGAGGTGCTTACGCAACCGTGCGCCGACTTCGACGGCCGGCGCTCCGATCTCTTCCAACAGCAGCCGCTCGCCCGTGTTGTGTACGAACACATAGAACTGAATGTGCCCCTTGGCGTCGAGCAGGAACGCTTCGCAGCCGGTGCCGGCCGCGAGGTTCTTGATGTCGTTCGTGCAGAGGTTGTGCAGAAACACGGCACGGTCTGCGCCGGTGAGCTCGATCTTACCGCGCGTCGAGAAGTCGACCGTTCCGCAAACGTCGTAGAGCGGGCCTGTCATGTCCGAACACTCTGCTCGAGTCGCACGTTCGTATACTGGGCGTCGTTCACGATGATGCACGACTTGCGGCGCAGTGCGAGCCTTGCCACATCGGCCGCCTCGGCGACCGGTGCGATGCCGAGATCTTCGACCGTCGTCGCATCGAGCTTGCTCAAGAGATAGACCCGGACGCGGCGCTGTGCTTCCGCCAGCAGCAGCGCGGGGAAGGCATCTGCCGGCCGGACCTTGCGAATCTCATCGCCGGCCGTGTCGCGATCTTCTTGCTTCGTAAAGAGATCCAGGGCGGGCCCCAGCGGCTCTGCGAGCTCCGTACACAGCGCGACGGCGCCGCCGTCTTCGACCACTTCGAGCGCCATCGCCAGCGCCTTGCCGACGTTGGCCCACGACTGCGCCCCTTCGCCGGAGAGGGCTGCCACGACGAGATCGGCCGTGCGTGGGACTTCGCAATTCCACGTGTCGTTCCAAAGCTCCTCGCCGCGCCGCGCAACGGCCGTGGCTTCGCCGGCGAGAACCAGCGGCGTGCCGCTTCCCGACTGCGGCACGACTTGCACGGTGAATTGCGTGCCGGTCTGTCGGCCGACGAGCTCGATCTCTTGTTGCGACTTCTCGAACATCTCGCTCCGGCTGTCGAGCAGGTGCGCGTTGCGGAAGCGCTTATGGGCATCGGCATCGGAGAAGGTCGGGTACAGGCCGCCGAAGATGCCTCGATAGTCCCACGCTTCGCGCCCGCGAAAGCAACCGACGGGAATCACCATCTCGGCATCGGCAACCAATCGGTTGAGATAGATCGGCCGGCCGGAGCGGGTGTTGGTGAGGTAGCTGAGCTTGCCGCGATCGAGCGGGTCGTGGAGCTCGATGTGAATCGAAACGCCGTTGCTGAGCTCCAGTCGCTCGCCCGGCAGAGTTCGATCGGACTGCAGGACGGTGATGTCGGCCGGCAAGATCGAGGCGGCGAGCAATTGTTCGGCGATCACGCGCACGATCTCGGCCGAATGCGGCACTCCCCGGTCGAGCGCGATCGTGACTTTATCTCCCTCGACCACGGCTTGGGTGAGCATCGGGTACTTCAACGGATTCGCGAGAGCCTCGCGCGTGGCAGCTTCGATCGGTTGCGAAGTGATGGCTTCCGCTGCATGCGGCGCACAAACGGCGATGAGCCGTTCGTCGTCGAGGGGGATCGTGAACTCTGCGGATTCGCCGAAACGGACGAGAGAAGACATTCTAGGAAGCCTGTAAGAAATGGGGGCTCTCAAATCGCGGCCCCGTTGAACTCCATAACCGATCTTATCCCTCTGCGCTCAGCATGGTCAATAAGCCGAGCTTGAGTCGCAATGCAGCCATGCGACATAATGCTTGCTCGCTGCCTAGATAGATAGTGGCCCTAATGGCATCGAGCGGAAGCGATGGATCTTTCCGCACGGACATAAAAGCGTCAAGCCGACGCAATCGTACCAATCAAGGAAGGTTTTCGATGTCGTCGTTCTCCCTCGGCCGTATTGCGCCGACATTGGCGTTGCTTTCGCTCGTGCTGTTGTCGCACTTCGCCGGCTGCTCCGGGAAGCCGCCGAAAGGACCTGATGAAAGTTCCGCGCCGGCGCTGACGGAAGGGGAGAAGCTGCTGACGCGGATGATCGAAACCTACGCGAAGGCCGATTCGTATTTCGATCGGGGGGAATTGCGCATCGTCGGTCGCAACCAAGGACAACAGCTGACGGAATCGAAGTTGCCGTTCGCGGTGATGCTGGAGCGGCCCGGCAAGTTGCACCTGCATTTGTATCGTGCGACGTACGTGTGCGACGGAACTTGGGCCTGGGGCTGGGATGAAGACTTGCCCGGCTTTCTGCTGAAGAAGCCGGCGCCGAATCCCGTGACCCTCGGCGATGCTTACTCCGACGACGCGCTCAAAGCGGCGTTCAACGGCATGTACGGCGGTTCGCTGCCGGCCGAGATGCTGCTCGGGGCCGACGCGATGGATTTGATTCGCCACGGCGACGCAAAGCCGGAGTTGATGTCCGACGATTTCGTCGGCGATCGAAATTGTCGGCGCGTGCGCGTCAAATCCGCCGACGGAAATACGGTGTATTGGATCGATCGTGAGAATCTGACCTTGCGGCGGATCGAGTTCCCGACGGATCGCCTGGCGCTCACGCTCGCCGATACGCTCTCGATGACGGAGCTGAAACTGACGGCGGAATTCATCGACGCGCAACTCAACACTAAGGTGCCGGCCGAGGCGTTTCAATTCGACCCGCCGCCGCAACTGAAAATCGTCGATAAGTTGGATCCGTTGTGGGGGAGCTCGCCTCCCCCTCCGCTCGCCGAAACGCTCGGGCGGACGATCGGAGACTTCAAACTGCGCACGCTCGATGGTCGCGCGATCGGTCGGGGAGACTTAAACGGCAAGGTCGCCGTGGTCCTCTTCGTCGCGTTCGAGGGAAGTCAACACTTCGTGCTGGAAGCGCTCAATGCAGCCCAGCGGAAATTCGGCAAGCGCGATGACTTGATGATGCTCGCAGTCAGCATCGACAACCCGGGCCCGATGGGAATCGGCGACGAAGTTTTAGACAAAGCGATGAAGCAAGCGAAGTTGGAGGTTCCGCTGGCGCGGCTCGTCGACGGCTCGGCGATGACGGCGTTCGACGTCCGGTTCGTGCCGAACCTGTTCATTCTCGATCGTCAGGGGATCGTGCAAGATAACGAAGTCGGGCTCAATCCGAAGCTGAACGCGGAGCTCGGCACGCGCATCGACGAGGTGTTGGCCGGGAAGTCGCTCGTCGAAGCGGCCCGTGCGCGTTATGCGGCGCGATTGAAGCAATTCGAGCAAGCGCAACAAGCCCAGGCGGCGATCTCGCCCGAGGGGGGATTGTCGGCCCGAGTGAGCTTGGCGACGAAGTCGCAACCGAAAACGCTCAAGCTCACGCAGCTCTGGCAGAACACGGAAATCAAGAAGCCCGGCCACATCGTCGTGGCGGAAGAGAAAGGGAAGCCGGCGCGGATCGTCGTGCTGGACGGCTTGCGCGCCGTCGGCGAACTCGACGCGGCGGGGAAGCTCGTGCGCACCGCCCAACTCGATTTGCCGAAGGTGCCCGAGGAAGCGGTCGTTAGTTTTCTGCGTACGACCGTCGATCGGGACGGCAAGCGGTATTTCGCGGGTTCGGCTTCGGCTCAGCAACAGCTGCATTTGTTCGACGCCGATTTCAAGAAGCTGTTGAGCTTTCCGGATGGGACGCACGCGGGAATCTCCGACTTGCAGATGGGAGATCTCGACGGCGACGGCCGACCGGAAATCGTCGTCGGTTATTGGGGCGTCGTCGGGGTGCAGGCGATCTCGCTCGATGGGATTCGCCAATGGAGCAACCGCAAGTTGCCGGAGAACGTGCAACGCTTGGCGCTCACCGGACCCGACAAAGACGGCAAGCGGCTGGTGCTATGCACGACGGGGCTGATGACGCTGGCCGTGTTGAACGAACGGGGCGAAACGCTGAAAGAGATTCCGGTCGGCAATCGAGCCGCACGGCTCATCACCGCCGCCGATCTGACGGGGGACGGAAGCGTTGAACTGTGCGCCATTACTTCGACGAGCCCTGGCACGGACGTCGCGATCGGGTTCGACGCGGCGGGAGCCGAACTGTGGAACTATCCGCTACCGGCCGGCTTGCAACCGGTGCCGGAAATGCAAAACGAAATGATCGTCGGCGGCAAGTTGTTGAAAGACGGAACCGGGTTATGGGTCGTGGCCGGGGCCGACGGCACGCTCCACTTTCTCGACGTCGCCGGGAAACCGCTCGATTCGTTCGCCTGGGGTGCGGCGATTCGCGGCCTTGCGATCGGCACGCTCGACGGCGCTCCGGCGTTATTCATTTCCGATGAAAAATCGGTGACGGCTTTGCGCTTCGAGCGTTGATCGAACGAACGGCATCTTCACACACCGGCCGCTGGCGACTCGACCCGTAATCGGGTATCTTGCCGCTTTGCAAATTCACGCGCGAACGGGCTCGTTCTCGTTCGCGATTTCCACTTCGTCGTGGTTCCCGTCCCCACGGTTTTCTTATCGGAATTGCGCTCATGGCCGTCACCGCAGAATCGCTCGCTCCTTGGATCAAAACTCTCCTCACTGCGCCGCCGGCTGCGACGTCGGGCCTGAAGTTGAACGATTATCTCGCTGCGATCCCGCGCTTGGCATCGCTGCACGACGTGCCGTCCGGAACGCCGGTCCTGATCCGCGGCGACGTCGACGCGAAGCCGGGAGCCGAGATCGGCGAAGGGGATATCCGCCTGCGCTCGATGGCTGCGACGCTGGAGTTCGGTCGGAAGCATGGTTGGAAGCAGATCATCTTCGGGCATATCGGCCGCAAGCCGGAAGGAAGCCTGAACAAAGTCGCCAAGCGACTCGGCGAGTTGCTCAAGTGTGAAGTGCAACTGATCGGCGATTGGTACGACGATGCGACGAACACGGTGCTGGATTCCGTGAAGACGGCAATCACGAACGCCGCGCCCGGCAGCATCATCATGCTCGAAAATTCGCGGAAGTACGCGATCGAGCGGGTGCTTTGGGAAGCGACTCCGGACGACGTCGCGAAGGTCGCGCCGACGCTTGCGAAGTATGTGAACGAACTCGCCGAAAAGGTCGCGACCGTTTACGTCAACGAAGCGCTCTCGGCCGGCAGCATGGATTCGTCCAGCACGATCGCGCCGGCGGGAATGAAGCGCGCGGTGCTGGGGCAATACGTGGCCGGTGAGTTCGACGGCCCGATGCAGCAGTGCCTCAACGCCGACTTCGTCTTCTTCTCCGGTTTGAAGACCGACAAGCTCGACGACTTGCGCGCCGTGGTCGATCGCGGCACGGTGAAATGGGTGTTCGTCGCGGGCAACTTCGTGCTCGCGCTCTTGAAGGCCGATGCTGAACTTTCCGGCAAGCAGTTTTGCATGGGCTTGGCCGAAAAGCCGGAAAACGCGAAGCAGCCTTGGTACATCGATCCGAGCCGCGTGGCGCAAGCGAAGCAACTGCTGCAAGACGGCCGAGCGAAGGGAATCAAGTTCGTCATGCCGGTCGACTTCACGCTCGCCGACGGCAGCGTCGTCGACGCGATGACGCCGGAACAACAGCAGTTCGACGTCGGCCCGAAGACGTCGCAGCACTTCGCCGATGCGATCACGAAGTATCTCGCCGAGAGCCAAGGTAAGGGCGTGGTCTTCTACAACGGCGTGCTCGGGATGTTCGAAGACCCGAAGTTCGAAGCCGGCACGAAGAACTTCGTGCATCAATTGGCACGGCTCACCAAGGCCGGTGTGGAAGTTTATGTCGGCGGCGGCGAAGGGGGAGCGGCTTGCGAACGCTACGGCAAGCCGGAAGACATCAAGCATTGCTTCACGGCCGGCGGCACGGTGCTCAACGCGCTCGGCAGCGCTCCGGTTCCGTATCTGCAAACGCTCTACATGGCGGCGAAGAAGTAGGACGTCGCTTGAGCGGCCGGATTATATCCGACTCGCGCGTTGATTCATCGCGCGCCGAAGTCGGCATCGGGAGCGCCGGCTCGCACCGCTGCGCAGAGCGCTAAGAGCTTTTCGAGATTCGCTTGGATCTCCGCTTCGGGCTGCGCGGTCGACAGCGCATGTTCCAAGCGTCCGGCGATCGGCGTCAGTTGGGGGAAGCCGTAACTTCCGGCTGCCCCTTTGATCTGATGGGCCGAGCGCCGCAACTCGTCCCACTTCTCGGCGGCGAACAGTGCTTGGAGTTGGACGATCCGTTCCGGCATTTCGTCGACATATAAATCGACGAGATCCGCGAAATCGGGATCGGACCCGAGAGCGGAATAAAGGGGCGTATTCGGGAGATTCATGACCGATTCCGGAACTCGAGCGCTATCCCTGCTCGCGAAACAGACGTACGACAAAAAAAGCCTAGGACGTTATTCGCGAGACGCAAATCGAAATTCCGTGTGGAATCCCGTGACTGCGGTAAACCCCATTTGGGGTGTCCCACCTTATTCATGGTCTAGCCTTGGTTAGGAAGGTTCCATCAGCGGGGTATCGCACGCCGATCGAGCTTTCGCAGTCCGTCGACACTCTTGCGCTCCGTGGATTTTCGAGGTCCGCCCCATGTCCGATTCCGGCGTTATTCGCACGATCTTACACGTCGACGACGATCCGCAGTTCACGGTTTGGATGCAACGACTGCTGAGCCGCAAGGGTTACGACGTCGTCTCGCTCAACGATCCGACGCAGACGATCGACGAGATCATGCGCCACGGCTATCGCATCGTGCTCTTGGATATCGACATGCCGACGATCGACGGCATCGAGCTGTTGCGCCGGATCAAGGAATACGACGGCGGGATCCAAGTCGTGATGCTGACGGGCCTAGTAACGATGGGGAACGCGATGACGGCGTTCCGGCGCGGCGCGGAAGCCTTCTTCGTCAAGCCGGTGGAAGATCTCGACGCCTTGACCGCAGCGCTCGACGCCGTCGTTTATAAAATCGAGCATTGGTGGAACGCGCTGCATAACCTCACCAAACAGCGCCGTCAGTTCGAAGCGGCGAGTAAGGCCGCGGAAGCAGCCGGGATGCCGAGTGATGCGAGCGCGGAAATTTCCGTCGGCGCGCCAGGCTTAATCGTCACGATCTAACGGTATCGCAAGCGGGTGTCGTAAGCCGCAAGATCGGCTCCGTCGCGCTTAGATGAGCGGACGACTTTGCGCAGTCGTTAAGGTTCGCCAGAAATTGCGTGGCGCTGGGGGGAGTGGATAAATCGCTCCGCGCAGCCGTTTTCTTCGCAATTTGATCGCTCCGACCGAGCGATTCCGGCCAGCCGCTAGCAAGGCTGTATTTGTCATCGACCGCATATCCGGAAGATCGCGAACTTGCGAAATCAGGCCAAGGGAGCTTGGCATCCCGGACGATAACTTCGCTTAGCTGCAGCCGAGATGCTTTGAGATCGGCTTGAGTTCGTGATCGTTTCCCTATAGGAACTGGAGTCCTCCCCATGAAGTACGTTCTTTCTTTGTTCGCTGTTGCTTCGATGTTCGTTTTTTCGACGGACGTGAAAGCGGCTGCTCTTCTTGACCGCATGTTGGGCCGTAGCGGCTGCGCTGCTCCGACCTGCTGCGAAGCGACCTGTGCGGCTGCTGAGCCGACCTGCGCCGCTGCCCCGGCTTGTGCCGCTCCGACCTGCGCCGCCCCGACTTGTGCTGCTGAGCCGTCGTGCGCCGCTGAACCGTCGTGCGGTTGCGCTCCGGCTTGCGGCACGTCGTGCTGCCGTCCGACCCCGATCCGCGATTTCCTTGCTTCGCTGCATTGCAAAGTGCACAGCCTCTGCCACCGCAACAAGTGCTGCGATAGCGGCTGCGGCGGTTGCGCCGAAGCGACCTGTGCCGCTGCTGAACCAGCTTGCGGTTGCGCCAAGTAGTTCGACGGCTCCGCAAGGAGTCGCCGAAGAGGATTTAGGCTTGGGTCGGAAGAAGTTCGAGAAGGTTTGAGATGGAAGGTTTGCGAAAGTGTTTGTGTTCGTTGCTTGATAAAGTCCGCCTGAGAGGTTCGCTGTCGGCCATGCTGCAGCGGCCCAAACGATCCGCTTCGGCGGACTATAAAAAACCTGACGGCCCGTTCGAGACCACCATCGAACGGGCCGTCTGTGTTTTCCTTCCTTGAGCGTTTATGCTCGGAAAACGGTCGGCAACGGCTCCCGAACGAGAAAATTGCGTCGATTGTTTCGATTTCGCCGTTCAGGACGCATAAAAAGCAGTAGGTTTATTCTTGACGACCGCAGCCGGCGGTAGCCATTCTAGGATGGTTGCCCCGCGATTCCGCGGCGTTTGTAGTCGCAGCGATCCGGCGAGTCGTTTTCGACGTAAGCTTTACGTCGAAGCAGCTTTGGTCGTCGCGCGATATCCCGAACAGGAGATTGGCCTTATGGCGTTGCTCGCTCACCGTCGGTTCGCAGAAGTCGCTCGCAAACTCATGCTCGGCCTCGTCGCAGGCTGGACGCTTACGACGTTGTTGCCGACGAGCCTGTTGCCGAGCGCCGCAGCCGCGGACCTACCGGAACGAATTCGCGCCCAGGCGGAAGCGGGAGAGTTTTCCACCGCGTTCGCCGCCGCCGGCCGGTTGCCCGTCGCCGAACGAGACGAAGCCCTGCGCAACATCGCCGCCATTCAAGCGAAAGTCGGCTCCGGCCGGGCCGCGTTGGAAACGGTCGGCTCGATTCGCAGCGACCGGCTCCGGAGCGATATCCTCGCACAATTCGGCACCACGTCGAACTTCGACTCCGGCGGCATCACGGCCCGCCCCGCCAACGGCGGCCAAGGTGGAGCTGCTCGCCCCGACTTCGAATCGTTGATCGAGTTGATGACCTCGACCATCGCCCCTGAATCGTGGCGCGAGGCCGGCGGAACCCAAGGGGAAGTGAAGTCGCACCGTGGCGGCGTGTTCGTCGATGCCACGGGCGGGATGAAGCCGATCGTCGATGCCGAACAGCTGGCCCGACTCGGCAGCTTGCGACGCGAAGCGGCTCGCGGCACCGCCGGGGTCTCGGCTCGCAGCACTTCCTCGCTCCGTAAGGTTTCGCTGACCCGACTCGAACGAGAACTCCAACTGCGCGCAGCGCGCGGCTTAGCTCCGACGGAAGAGCTTGCCACGCTCGCCGGGTTGCAAAAGATTCAATATGTGCTCGTCTACCCGGAATCGGGCGACGTGGTGCTCGCCGGTCCGGCCGGCGACTGGTATGTCGGTCGTGAAAATCGTCTGCTCGCCGTCGACACCGATCGACCGGTCGTGTTGCTCGACGACCTCGTGAACCTGATGCGTCGCGAGTTCTTGGCCGGCGGCAATTTCGGTTGCTCGATCGATCCGACGCCCGAAGGGCTGCAGAAGGTCACGGCTTTCGTGACCGAATCGAACAAGAAGCCGCTTGCCCCCGGGGCTCGGCCGAAGTGGATGGACGGTCTCCGCGATGCCCTTGGCCCGCAAAAGATCACGGTCGATGGGCTCGACCCGACGACCCGAGCCGCACGCATTCTCGTCGAAGCCGATTATCGGATGAAGCTCGTCGGCATCGGCCGTGAAGAGAGCGTGCCGAACGTCCCGAGCTATCTCGACATGGTGAAGAAGAGCAAGGGAACGCCTCCGGCGATGGACCTGCTCCGCTGGTGGTTTACGCTCAACTACGATGCCCTGCTCACCTCGCCGGAGCACGACGTATACGAGCTTCGCGGTCAGGGGATCAAGCTCTTGAGCGAAAACGAATTTCTGGCCGCTCGCGGACAGCGTGTGCAGTCGGGCCGCTCGGATAACTTGAACCAGGAGTTCGCCGTGAACTTCACGAAGAACTTCCCGTTGCTCGCTCAGAAATATCCGATCTATGCCGAGCTCCAAAACATCTTCGACTTGGCCTTGGTTTGTGCCGTGTTGAAGCAAGACGGCGTCTGCGATCGGATCGAATGGCAACGCTCCGGGTTCATGAATCCGCGCGTCGTGCAGATCGAACACGGCTTCACGCCGACAACGGTCGACACCGTGGTCAACAGCCGCGAGATCTCGAAGTCGTTGATCGTCGCCTCGGTCAGCGGTGGCGTGACCGTCGATGTCACCCCGGTCGCGCAGCCGAAGTCGATGGAAGTCGACTCGCGCGGTCAGCTGTTGAAGCTTCGCCAAAGCGTCGCTCCGAAAGAACTCGCGAACTCGGCTTGGTGGTGGGATTAAGCCGTCCCGACTCCCGAGTACGTTACCGCAAACGGACAAAGCCTACGCTGCATCGATCGCAGCGTAGGCTTTTCCTTTTGGGTTGAGCACTTCGAACTTTACTTCGTCCCTGAAGTCGCTTTCTGCAAGCGGTTGATTTGGCTGCGGATCGTGGCGAGTTGCTCTTTGAGCTTGTCTCCTTCGGCGTCGGTGTCGAGCTTGGTCGGCTCGCCGAGGATTTGCTCGAGTTGTTCGCGAATCAATTCGCGGCGGTTCGGAGCGGAGCGGGTTGCGAGGGCGTACCAAATCTCCGGATCGGCAGCCATCCAGCCGGCCGCCGCTTCCGGCGAATCGTCTTTCTCGTCCGACTGGTAACGTCGCACGATTACGCGAATCCGAAACCCTTGTTCCGGGTCGAGGCTATGCGGGCTCAAGTTCCGCAAGTAGGGAACGACGTTCTGGCCGAATTCGCGCAACTTGCGATCGGCATCTTCGCGCTCGACATACTTTTCGCTGGCGAGTTGCGCGACGAGCGCCCCCCAGGCGCGGCGATCGTAATTGTGGGCGTTGCCGGCTTGCTTGAAGAGCGACTCTTCGATCGACTTCGTGATCGACGCCAGCGGCCAGCCCGGCCGAAGCAAGCGCAGCAACGGCTCGAGGTCGTTCTTCGCGAGGTCGGGCTCGGCGGCCATGAGATGCCAAACGGAATCGGCTTCGTAAGTTCGCGCGGGATTGTCGCCGACCTGCACGGTGACTTTCCCTTCCGACGGTTGGAAGAATTCGAACGGCTTCATCTTCCCTTCACCGACGGGCGTGCGGCGAATGCGCAGTTGATTGCCGCCGGTGAGCTCGACGGAAACCTTGAACGATTTCGTCGACAGCTGATAGTCGACGCTCGGGGATGCTCCCGTCATGTCGACGCGCAGGCTTTCCTGGCGTTCTTCCGATTGCGTGTTCGAGGTGAAATTGCGACCGGAGAAGGCTGCGGTCGCGGTGACGCGGCCCGCGGTCATGCCGACGTGGACATAGCGCAGATTGTTCTGTAGTTGCGAACTGAGCTCGATTTGCTGCGCTTGCGCGGCGGAGCCGAACGCCCCCGACACGAGCAACGCTAAGGCGCAAGCTGCCGCTGGAATCGGCGACGACGGAGAGAATCGAAACGATCGAGAGCGATTCGTCATGGTGGGGATGTTCCGAGCACGGAGCTGGGGGCGAGCGGGTCGGCGAAAGATCGTCGACCGCGATTGTCGGGGCGATGACGCTATTCTCAGCGGCTACGAAGCGGCTCGCAACTGCTTTTCAGACACAGAACTAAGCGACCGATTTCTCGACCTTTTCGTCGTTCGGCTCGGGTTCGCAATTCACGCTCGGCACGAGCTTCGAATGGGCCGCAGCGTGGCGTTTGCGATAGTAGCGGTAACCGATCAACACGCCGATTCCGGCCAGCACGACCGTGATCGTGACGGCTTTCTCGGCGTCGGTGATGTACTTCAAAACGGAGTCGGAGAAGAAGTAGGCGAGGCTGAAGAAGGTCGAGATCATCACGCCGGCGCAAAACATATCGGCGATCACGAAGCGGCGAAACGGAACCTTTAAGATCCCGGCCGTGATATAGATGGGCGAACGGATGCCGACGAGAAACCGCGACACGAACAGCACTTTCAGTCCGTGCTTGTGAAACATCTCTTCGATGTGCCGTTCTTTCTCGGCAGAGAGATAGCTGGCGAAGAACGCGCGGCGCTGCAGCAGCTTTCGCCCGAACTTACGGCCGATGCCGTACATCACGATGTCGCCGAAGATCGCGCCGATAAAGCACGACCCTAAGGCGATCCAGGGATTCAGCTTCGCCACGTGCGGCGCAGAGAGCCAGCCCGCCGCCACGATCGGGACTTCTTCCGGGATCGGCAAGCCGCAACCCGTGAGCACCAAAAAGGCGATGATGCCGATGTAGCCCCAAGTAGCGATAAACGCTGCCGTGTCCATGCAAACTCACGAGGCCGGTGCCGAATCGACGCGATGCGTAAAGCTTCCCTAAGTCCTCAAGTCGGTTGGAACGTAGGGTCTGGTTCGAGTATAAGCCTTTCGGCTGCATTTTCACAACCTTCGCTAAAATCGCAAGGCCGATACCGATCCGATTGCAGGCGAAAGCCTTACGACGCGGCAAGCCGCCAGCAGTCGTCGTCGAGTCCGCACACGGCGAGTTCGACCGCACTCCCGCTCTCGGCAGGCAACAGCATCAAGAACCCGATCTCGGGTCGGTCCTGGCAGTAGCGAACCGATTCGTCGAAGCCGAGGACGTAGAAAGCGGTCGAAAGGGCATCGGCGAGGGCCGCAGTCGGCGCGAGCACGGTCACGGAGAAGACCCCTTCGGCCGGCGTTCCGGTGCGCGGGTCTAAGATATGGCCGTAGCGCTTTCCCGCGTGGCGAAAGAATTGAAAGCCCGCCCCCGAGGTTCCCGCCGCCCGATCGCGAACGAGCAGCTCGGCCAACTTTCGCTCCGGCCGCAACGGATGGCCGATACCGATCATCCAGCCTGGTGAATCGGGGCCCGGCGGCGCGGCGGCCGAACTCTCGGCCTGGGCCGACCCTTGGGCCAAGACGCTGCTTTGTCCACCGTGCCACAAGAAGCTCTCGAAGCCGGCGGCCCGTAGGTGGCTGCCGCAGCGGTCGAGCGCGTATCCTTTGCCGAGGCTATTGAAGTTGATCTGCACACCAGGCTGCGTAAAGCGGACGGTGCGGCGCCGGCGATCCAGCAAGAGCTTCTCGCTGCCGACCTGCGCTCGAGCCGCGGCCAGCGTCTCGGCGTCGGGCACGGCTCCTTGCCGCCGAGCGAAGCCCCAGGCCTGCGATAGCGGGCCCGAGGTAATATCGTACGCCCCGGCCGTATCGCGATGGAGTTGCACGGCAAGTTCGAGCAGCGCGAACAGTTGCGACTCGACTTCGACGGGCACGTCGGCCGCGCGGCGATTGATGTCGAGCACCTCGCTCGTATCGCGGTATACGGTGAGCTGCGCTTCGAGGGGTTCGAGCAGGTCGAGGGCTTCGAGGGCGACGTCGACTCGGTTTTCTCCGGCAGGCAGCAACAATTGAAAGTCGCTCGCCATCGCCTGCCGGGTGTAGCGGAGATAATACGGCTGCTCGGAGCCGTCGAACGGCTCGAAGGGGGACTTATGAGCCGAGGTGTCGCCGCGCAGAGCCGCGTTCGTCGCGACATCCTGCATCGCGGCGACGGCGGCTTGGCCGGTAATAAAGTGCCGGCGAGTCGCCGGCCGTGGAGGCTGCATCGTTCGGGATATGCCGGTTGTACATCGATTCCGTCGGTTTCATGCTAACTGCCGGCGTCGCCGAGGGCGACCGCTCCGTTTTCCCCGGCGACATTTATTGCGGCCTCCCCCCATGCAGGCGCATAATAGGAGGCGGAACAGAGAGTCGGCTCGAGCGGAGAAAGAAACATGCGAGATCATCGAAGCGAGAAGCAGCGTATCGGAAAGCATCAAGTCCGAAAACAACGGGCCGTATGGGCCTGCGCGGGCACCTGCATGGTGCTCTGCGGCTGGACGGTTTGGGCTGCCGATAGCTCGAAGAAAGCGCCGCCGCCGAAATTCGACGCCGGCGCGGTCGGCGAAATCTTTTTCAAAGATGCACGCCAACAGTTGATCGGCGAGCCGCCGGTAGCCGGCGCCAACGCACCAGTAGGAGGCGGGCCTGCTTCTCCTGGCGGCGGCGGGACCGCGGCCGCCTCGGCAAGTTCCGACGGCAACGCGTGGTCGGCGCTCATCACCGGCGACACGTTGGAAGCCGAGATCAAATCGCAACCGGGGGAAATCGACAAAGCGCTCAAGGCCGCGAACCCGCACAAGTCGGCGCGGATGGTCGTCACCTATTTGGCGGCGCTCTACAACGTGATCTTCAAGTACGACAAAGACGTTCGCTGGAAGGGGGAATCGCAACCGCTGCGCGACAACTTCGCCAAGGCCGGCAACAACTTGAAGGCCTGGACCGATTCGCAGAAGAAGCAAGTCGCGAAGCTCAAGACCGATCTATCGGAACTGATTCAAGGCAACGCTCCGGCACTCACCGCCTCACTCGACGGCGAAGCGCCGTGGCTCGAAATCGCCGACCGAACGCCGATCATGCACCGTCTTGAAATCGGCCAGCAAGAGCATCTCAACGCTTGGACGAAAGATGCCGACGCCGTGAAGAAAAATAAAGACGCCGTGATTCGCGAAGCGGAAGTCATGGCGATGCTCGCCCGCGTGATTCAAGACAAGAGCTACGAGTTCACCGACGACGAAACCTACATGGGCTTTGCGAAGGCGCTCGAAAAGCACGCCTCGGACGCGGTCGCCGCGGCGAAGTCGGGCGATGCGGCTGCGGCCGGCTCGGCAGTGGCGAAGATGCAGAAAGCCTGCGACGACTGCCACGGCGGATTCCGCTAATCGACCACTCGTAGCAGCACGATCTAATGCAAAAGCCCCTGAAACGCTATCGTGCGCTTCAGGGGCTTTTCGTTGGTTCGAGCTTCCGGCGGTTCCGCTGCGGGCGGGTTATTTGCCGAAGAGTTTCGTGAAGAGGTTGTTCGACTTCTTGACGTCGGAGACTTCGACGATCGGTGCAGCGACGTCGTTGTCAGGAATGATCACGGTGATCGGCTCTTCATGGCCGACCGTGAGGATCCCTTGCTTGGTCGCTTCGGCGATCGCGAGTTGAGTTTCGACTTCCGTGGCTTCACGCGCTTCGGCGCACTGACGGCAGCTGCCGCAGACTTGCACGACGACGCACTTCCATCCGTGCTTCTCCGTCACGACCGGCGTCTTCACCAGCTTCGTGATGGTCTTCACTTGGCAGCAGGTCGGCTGCATGATCTTCTCGCACTTCACGCAGCCGTCGCAATCACGTACCTGCTGGGTGCCGACGCACTTCGAGCGGCCGTTGAGGCAGATGTCTTCGCACTTGCAGGAGTATTCGAACTTCGTCGTCTTCGTGACGTTCGGAACCAGCTTGCAAACCTTACGCGATTGGCAACCGCATTGGTTGCAACCATGCCCGGCCTCGGCCTGAGCGACGAGGCCCAACAGCGCGACGGCAAGCGAAAGAATCGTAGCGTATTTCATTGTTATCTTCCTTGATGGAACGAGAGAGCATCGTCCTTGCTTATTTCTTCATCGGCACGGAAAGCGCACGACTACGGCTCCGAGGATGAATTTCCGCTTAGTTTCGGAGTGGCGGCGGCGATCCGTGTCGGACACGCGGCGCTCGAATTTCAGCGAATCCGACCGCTCTCGGAAGCGATGGAGCATTCGATCCATGCGAACGCAATAAGCGAGTGCGGTCGTAACGATCGTGACGGTGCCGGCACTGCATTACGATCGAAACGAGGATTACAACAGTGACACATGTCGGGAATCTCATCATTAACCGGTCGATAAGCATTGGAGCCGAAAGCTTAGTTATTCCGGATTTATGGGAACACATCCATGCGGTACGTTTTCGCAGCCCTGGTGGTCGGATTTGGTTTTATCGTAGGGCCATCGGTCGTCGTTGCCCAGCAAGTGTTCACGGAACAGGCTACATCGCCGACGCAGCCCGACGCGACGAATGCCGCTCCTCTGATCGTCTTGCCCTCCGACGTCGCGCAATTGCCGGGCCTCGCCGCAAGCGCACCAAGCGTGCCGCAACTCGGCTCGGTCAACTCCGAGATCAACCTCGCCTCGACCGGCGCGTTTGCTCCGGATGTGCCGGTGAAGGAAGAAGTCACCACGGCGAAGTTCAACTCGCTGGAGAAGAAAGTCAACGACTTCATCCAAGGGGCGACCGGCACGACGTACCCCACGGTGAAGATCAACGGCGTGTTCCAAGCCGATGCCGGTTTCTTCCAACAAGACGACCAAAGCATCGCACGCTACGGCCGGGTTAAAGATGGTGCCGACGTGCGCCGCTTCCGTCTCGCCGCTTCCGGCGCCATCAGCGAAGTGCACAACTACTTCATGCAGGTCGACTTCGGCTTCTTCGGCCGGCCGACGATTCAAGACTTATGGGTCGAGCAGACGGCGTTGCCGATCCTCGGCACGGTCCGCGTCGGTCAGTGGAAGCAACCGTTCAGCTTGGAAGTCGTGAGCAGCTTTCGCTACACCACGTTCGTCGAACGCTCGACGTTGTTTCAATCGTTCACGCCGTTCCGGCATCTCGGCATCGGGTTTTACAACAACAGCGAAGACATGATGAGCACCTGGGCCGGGTCGATGTTCGCTGCGGGCCAAGATCAGTACGCCGGCTCGGTTGCGACGGCCGGGGGCATCGGCACAGCCGAACGCTTCACGCACTTGCTCCACTACGATGAAGAGTCGGGCGGCCGTTATTACACCCACATCGGTGCGGCTCACTACTTCTCGGCCCCGAACGATCACAGCGCGACCTTCCGCACGATTCCGGAAGTCTTCATCGGCAGTCAAGGAACTGCGGCCCCCAACACGGTTGCCGGCCAGCAGCCGTTGCCCGGCAACGTGACCGGTACGCCGTTCTTCGTGAACACCGGAGCGTTGGCCGTGAACAACTTCAACGTCATCGGCAGCGAATTCCTGTGGGTCAATGGACCGCTCTCGTTCCAAACGGAATCGATGGTCAACATGGTCAACCGGACGAACAACGCTTCGAGCCTGTACTTCACCGGTTCCTATGCACAGGTCGGCTACTTCCTCACCGGCGAACACCGGCCATACGATCGTAAGGCCGGTGCGATCGATCGGATTCGCCCGCACACGAACTTCATCCGAGTTCGTCGATCCGACGGCGAGATCTGTCGCGGGCCGGGTGCTTGGGAACTTGCGTCCCGCGTGTCGAACCTCCGCTTGAACGACAACGATGTCCGCGGCGGCACGATCACCGACTTCACGCAGGGGATCAACTGGTACTTGAACGCTTACCTGAAAGCGCAGTTCAACTACATTCACTCGATGTCCTACAACGCCGCTTCGACGCAAGCGAACACCGACATCTACGATTTCCGCGTCCAGATCGACTTCTAAACGAGTCCCGACGGATTAACGTTGTGACCGTCGATTTCCGACATAGAATGAACGCATCGCTTCGGGTCGGCGGAGTCGAGAAAATCGGCTCCGTCGGCCCGATGATCGTTTTGATCCATCTTTGTGGGAGAGCTTGCGTGTCGACGGCTAAGAACGTGCTCGGACTTCCGCTCGAGCCTTGCTCGCATGATCCGCTCACCGGCTTCTATCGCAACGGCTGCTGCGATACGGGGCGCGAAGACACGGGCCTGCATCTGGTTTGTATTCGAGCCTCGCGCGAGTTCTTGAGCTACTCGCGCAGCGTCGGCAACGATCTTTCGACCCCGATGCCGCAGTACGATTTTCCCGGCCTGCAACCGGGCGACCGTTGGTGCTTATGCGTCGAGCGGTGGCAGCAAGCGCATGCCGCCGGGAAAGCCCCGAAGATCGTGCTCGCGGCGACCCACATCTCGACCTTGGAGTTCGTCGAGATGGACGTGCTCGAACAGTTCGCCGACGAAGAAGTCGAATAGGCGATCACAGCGTCGGCTTAGTTTGCCGATTCGAGGCTGTGCAGGTCGCTGATTTTCGCGCGACGAATACGGGGCGTCGAAGCCTCATCGAGGCGTAAGTCGGCTTGAAATCGAGCTTCGAGAATTCGGTCGCCGTGGCGCCGTAGGTTCTCGGCCGCGTGCTTTGCGAACAGGCCCATCGAGGTGAGCAGCGCGAAGTTGCCGAGCATTTCGCAACCTTCTTCCACCATGACGCCGTACTTATCTTTCGGCAAAATCAAACTCAGCTCGGCCGACACGGCGACCGCATAAAAACCGGCGACGCCGAAGAGAGCCGCGATCGAAGCCGGCGATTTGCGCATCGCGCGCAGCAGTGCAATGCCGGTCGTCGAGAGAACGCAAAAATAAGCGAGCACCCACCACAGCGTGCCGTCGTGCGAGATCCGTTCGCCGGTGAGATGCGACATCATTTCCTTAAACGCTTCGTGCAAGCTCGAGCATTCGTCGATGCTCATGATCGTCCAGCAGCAGGCCGCCCAGAGCCAGATGCGGCGCGGCTGCTTCGTCTCCGACTGCAACACGTAAATCAGCAAGCAGCAACCGGCCGCGGCCAGCAGTGTGAACGAAGAGACCCAGACGGCGAGGCTCCCTTCCGAATCAAGATCGAACGTCGCCACGCGGCCGTCGGTAGTGTGCGGCGAGAGCAACGGCATGATCGCATACAGCACTTCCAGCAACCCGACGATCGCCGCGCCGGCGAGAAACATTCCCCCATAGAAGCGGTTGCTACGCGGAACGAGATCGACGATCTGCGTACGGCCGTTCATGGGCGAAGTCGTGCTCGCGAGAAATGGTGGAAATGCGAAAACAGGCGAGGGGCGGATAGTAGCGAGAAACCTGCTGCGCCGAAAGACGGATTGACCCGGCCCGCGCATCGTTGATAGCATCCCGCCTCGAAATGGTTTGGCGACGGTATGGCGAAGGATTGCCGAGGACGGATTCCCACGGAGCATTGCAAGGAGAGGTTCGCATGGAGACGGGGCGTTTCTCCCGTCGGCGATTGCTGCAAGCCTCGGGCATCGGGGTCGCGGCACTCACTGCCGGCGGCATCTATTCCACGCAGCAACGAAAAGTTCGCCTCGGCCTCGTCGGGTGCGGTGCGCGAGGTCGGCAACTAGCGGCAGTCATCGGTTGGACGAGAGCCCGGCCGTTGTACGGCGAGATTGCGGCGGTGTGCGATGTCGACTCGCTTCGCGCCGAAGAATTAAGCCGTTCGTTGATGACGAAGGCCGACGTCTATTCCGACTATCACCGGCTCTTAGAGCGCGAAGATCTCGATGCGGTCGTCATCGCCACGCCCGACCATTGGCACACGGCCATGTCGCTCGCTGCGATGAAAGCCGGCAAAGCGGTTTACTGCGAGAAGCCCCTCACGTTGACGATCGACGAAGGAAAGCGACTCGTCCGTGCCGCGAAAGAATCGAAGTGCGTCTTCCAGGTCGGTACGCAACAGCGCAGCGACAGCAACTTTCAAACCGCGTGCGAACTCGTGCGCAACGGCCGCCTCGGCACGATGCGACGTGTGAAGGTCTCGTTGCCGACGGGCTCGCTCCCTCCGGAGTCGTTCGGCGGGCCGTTCGTTAATGAACCGGTCCCCGCGCATCTCGATTGGGATCGCTGGCTCGGGCAGGCACCTGCTGCCGAGTTCTGCAAACAGCGCTTCGATCCGTTTCGTTGGTGGTTCGAATACAGCGGCGGATTCATGACCGACTGGGGAGCCCATCATCTCGATATCGTGCAATGGGCGCTAGGCCTGGAACGCGCAGGGCCGACGACGGTCGTAGCCGATGCCGAACTGCCGAACGTCGTCGACGGCTACAACACTCCACGGCGCTTCACCGTCGACATGACGTATCCCGGCGATGTGAGCGTGCGAATCGAGTTGAGCCGCAAGGTGAACGGAATTCTCTTCGAGGGAGACGCCGGGAGCATATTCGTCAATCGCTTGCGGATCGTCGGCGAGCCGTACGAGTCGCTCGCCTCTCAGCCGCTGGATGCCGTAGCCGTGCGTTATCACAATCGGGTCCGGCCGTGGGGTACGGCGAACTATATCCATATGGTCGACTTCCTCGAAGCGGTTCGTTCCGGGGAGGCTCCGATTTCGGATGTCGAAAGCCAGCATCGGGCGGCCACGGCTTGTCACCTCGCGAACATCGCGATGCGGCTCGGCCGGAAAGTCCGCTGGGATGCCGACCGTGAAGACTTCTTGAACGACCCGGAAGCGACGGCGATGCTCAGCCGTCCGCAACGGGCCGGCTACGCGGTCTGACGAGAATTCGCACGCTCCACCCTCGCGAGTTATTGCAGGTCGAATTTTCCGGCTCGAAAATACGGCGGTAGTTAGGGGGGCTCAAACCTCTAACGACACCGCCTTCCGCAGGCTCCTGCCCCGTCTGCGGCAGGCTTTTTTTTGCGCTTCGTAGCGGCTTCTTCGACGAATACCGCTTGGATACCGACGTTTTAACGACGGATTCGGCGAACTTCCGATCGGGAAACTTCGCTCTTCACTTCCCCTTCAAAGTGATAGAATAGAACTCAACTCTTGCCGACCGGAACCGGCGAGGTTTAATTCTTATTTTTTTCGAGTCGTCTCATGAGCTACGCTCCCCCGCGTCGAGTCGTTCGTAAAAAGCGCGACAACACCCCGCTGATCATCGCCATCATCGCCATCCTCGCCCTCCCGGCGCTCGGCTTCGGCGTTTACCAAGTTTTGAATAAGCCGAAGGATACCAATGGTGGGCCTGCGGTCGCATACATTCCTCCGGCGCAATTGAAACGCGATCGGTTGCCGGCCGCCGGTTCGCAAACATCCGAAGCCGAATACGCCTCATCGAAGTCGTCGATATTGTCGAATCCGATGGCGACGAACTACTCGAACACCGGGTCGAACTTCGGCGGCTCGAGCAATGCTTTCAGCGGATCGATGTCGAGCGGCAGCGGGATGCAGAGCGCCAATGCGGCCACCGCCAAAGCCTGCAAGAAAATCCAGGAGTCGCTCGAGCTCCGTAAAGGTCTGGTTGTGTGGTTGTTCGATCGTTCGCCGAGCGCCGACGGCCGCCGTGAAGAGGTCATGCAGGCGATCAAATCGCTGTATCCGACGATCGTGCCCGAGGGAGATCGCAAGGCCGCGACGTCGAAGGAAGACGCCAAACTGCTGACCGCGGTCGGAGCGTTCGCCTCGGATGCCCAATTCTTTACGGACGATCCCGTCGCCGGCGATGAGAAGGTCTTGGCCGCCATCGAAGGGATCAAGAGCGGTAGCGACGGCAACATCGAAAACACGTTCCGCGCCATCTCCGCGGCGATCACGAAATATGCCGTCTACACGGAGCCTCCGCATTTGCGCAGCGTGTCGATCGTCGTCGTTACGGATGAAGTCGGCAACGATCAGGCCCAGCGCGATCTGGTGATGGAAGCAGCCCAGAAGCACACCATTCCGATCTATGTCATCGGCTCGGGTGCCGAGTTCGGTTCGGTCGGTGCCACGGACGTAGGTCCGGAAGGAAGCGCCGTGATTCGTGGTCCGGAATCGCGCGACGTGGAATGGGTGAAGCTGGATACCGGCTCCGGCCCCGGCATGATGGGCTCGCAAGAATGCGGCATCGGCCCGTATGGGTTGTCGGCGATCTGTCGCGAATCGGGCGGCGAGTATTTCGTCGTCAGTTCGCTCGGCGGCGGGGTGACGTTGCCGCCGCAATACTATCCGCGCTATATGCCGGAACGAGATTATCAAGCATATGTATCGGGCAATAAAGCGATGCAGGCTTTGATCGCCGCGTCGAAGTTGCCGGCTGCGAAACAAATCTCCGGCGCGGAGACGAGCTTCACCACGGACGAGACCGGGGTCGCCAAGACGCTCGACATCGACAAAGCCCAACGCCCGCAAGCGTTGATCAAGCCGGCCCTCGATGAACTCTTCGACACGTTGAAGAAGGGAGAATCGGATCGAGCGAAGCTGACCGAGCCGCGCCAACAAGCCGCGTTCGATTTAGCGCTCGGCCGCGCGATGGCGGCGAAGGTGCGAACCGAAGGGTATATCGTCTTGCTCGCGGCTTTCAAAGCCGGGCGTAAGGCCAGCAAGCCGGGAGCGGTTCTCTGGCGTTTAGAACCTGCCGACGGGATCGAGAAGAATAGCGTGCTCGATAGCATGTCGAAGAAGGCCCGCGAGTATCTCGAAGGGGTAGTTAAGAATCATCCCAACACCCCTTGGGCCGAAGCGGCTAAACAAGAGCTGAACTCGCCGATCGGCTGGAAGTGGACCGAGAGTTAACGCTCGCGGTTCGCAACCAAGCTTCGACTACGGCTTCACTTCGAGCCGATACAGATGCGTATCGGTTCGAAGAAACAACGACTTTCCGGCTACCGAAAGTCCGGCGAGCGTTCGCCCGTCGACTTGGTTTTTCGCTAGTTCTTTGAATTCCTTGCCGGGCGCGACGACGGTGCATTTTCCTTCTTCATCGAGCAGGTAGATCCGCCCCTCGGCGAAGAGGGGCGAGGCCGAGAAGTTGCCCCCGATCCGCTCTTGCCAAACCTCATCGCCGGTGACGGCATTCAGCGCCGAGGCGATTCCCTTGTCGCTGACCATGTAGATTTCGTCGCCGACGACGATCGGCGAGGGATTGAGCGGCGCCCCCTTCTTCACGGTCCAGGCCTTGTGCGTCTCAGTCACGTCCCCCGTTCCGCCGAGCTTCAAGGCGAACATGCTGGGGGTATCATAGCCGGTGCAGATATAGGCGAACCCGTGCGCGACGACCGGCCGCGGCACGAGCGAATAGCCGTTGTATTTGCAGCGCCAGATTTCCCTGCCGGTTTCCGGCTCGTAACCGATCACGGCGTCGCCGCCGGTGCTGATGAGCTGCACCTTCCCTTCGATTTCGATCAACAGCGGCGTGCTGTAAGCCATGCGCCCTTCGCGCGTCGACTTCCAACGGGTCTCACCGGTCTTCTTATCGAGCCCGACGACGTACTGCACATCGGTGCCGTCGCAAGACAACAGCAAGAGATCCTTGTACACGACCGGCGACCCGCCGGGGCCGTGTCGATGGTTGTATTTGAGCGTTTGGTTCTTCCAGACGATCGCACCGTCGGTCGTGATGCAGGCCGTGCCGTGAGCGCCGAAATGGAGGAAGATCCGATCGCCGTCGATCACCGCCGTCGGTGAGGCATGATTGTTCTTTTTGTGGATCTTGGCCGGCGCATCGATCTTGAAGATCAGCACGTCATGCACGATCTTGCCCGACGTGCGGTCGAGGCAGACGGCGCGGAGCTCGATCGGCGGATCCGGCACTTCCGGCTTCGGGGCGGGCTTGGCCTTTTCTTTCTCTTTCTCGGCTTCCTTTTTTTCCTTCGCTTCGAGCTTCGCTCGTTCTTCGGCCGTCATCAACGGGTCGATCGGCTTCGGTGGTGCGGCCGGTTTCGGCGGGCTGTCTAATTTCGGCTCGGCGGGTTTCGCCGGCTCCGCAACGGGCAGCGGCGGCAACTCGACGCAGCTCGTCACCCAAACCTGATCTCCTTGAATCACGGCGCTCGACCAACCGCCGGCGATCGGCGTCTTCCAAACGATGTTTTTCGTCTCGCTCCATTCGAGCGGCAGACCGGTCTGCGCGACGTGTCCTTCGCCCCCCGGTCCGCGAAACTGCGGCCAAAGGAACTCGCCGCCGGGCATGGCGACCGCTCGCGGGGCCCCGTTCACCGAGGTAATGGCAGGAGGCGTAGGAGCGGCGGCAAATAGCGCCAGCGAAACGAAAAGCGTTGCGCTCACGAAAAACCTCTCGACTTAGGCGGGATGAAGGGGGCGGGAAGGGCTTAGTATAGCCCAACGTCGAGATCCCGCCAAATTCCGGACTTCGACCGGGTTGGAACGCCTTTTCGCCATAGCAACCGTGGCAAACGTACGCGGCCGTAGGTAAGCCTTAGTCCACGATCGACCGCATTGGACGGTCTTGCGCCGGCCGACGTTCCGAAGCAAGGCGCTGGGATCGCGTTGCACGGCAATTACGGATGAAATTCGGCTCCTCTGTCGAATTTGTTCTTTTCGGCATACAAGCTGCTTTAAGTTTCCTGCCGTCGGTGGCACCACGCGTTCAGCATCCTGACCACCAGCCGACGCCCACGCATAATTCCAAGGAGAACTTCCATGATGACCGTGAAAAAATTCGGCGCAATGCTCGTAATGGCCAGCATACTGCTTACCGGTTGCGACAAAGAAACCAAGTCGACCTCGACGAAAGAAGTGAAGACCCCGGACGGTTCGACGAAGGTAACTACCGAAGTCAAAACCGAAACCAGCGGCAGCAATCCCCCGGTCGTTCGTTAGTAAAGCGAAGCGCGTGTCCATCGCGCGCCTTCGCATGTCCGAAAAGACGGCTCCGCGAGCAATCGTGGGGCCGTCTTTTTTGTTGCGCTACGAAGCTGAATAGTTGACTACGCCTCGATGGGAAGCGACAAAGACGCTCCGTCGTTGTCGCGGCGTTTCCCACCTTGAGATCGCAACGCATGTCCGCACTCGCTTCTACCCCACTTCCCGCCGGCCTCGCTGCGCTTCCGAAACCGGCCGTGGTGCTCTCGTTCACCGAAGGTCCGGCCGTCGACGCCGACGGCACGGTCTACTTCTCCGACATCATCGGCAATCGGATCATGCGCCGTAGTCCCGAGGGCGTGGTGAGCGTCTTCCGCGAGCCGAGCGGACGGACGAACGGTAACACCTTTGATCTCCAAGGACGCTTGCTGCATTGCGAGGGAGCGGAGTTCGGGCCCGGCGGCAACCGCCGGATCACGCGCACCGACTTAAAAACCGGCCGGTATGAAGTTCTGAGCGAGCGTTACGAAGGAGTTCGCTACAACGCTCCGAACGATATCTGCGTCGATGGTCGTGGTCGGATCTATTTCACCGATCCGATGTATTTCGACCGGACGCAAATGGACATGCAGCAAGAAGGGGTCTATCGAATCGATCTCGACGGCCGGGTCGTACGCATTCTCGAACAGCCGATGATCCAGCGCCCGAACGGCATCGCCGTGACGCAAGACTGCCGGCAGCTTTACGTGATCGACAGTTGCCCGACGAGGGGAGGCAATCGCAAGGTGTGGAACTTTCGGCTCGACGACGAAGGGAACCCGCACGATCGGCGGCTGGTGTTCGACTTCGCTCCCGGCCGCGGAGGCGATGGGATGCGTCTCGACATCGCCGGCAATTTGTGGATCGCCGCGGGAATCGCTGCGCCGCGCGGGCCGCACGAGACCGCCGACGTGCCGACCGGCATCTATCAAGTGTCGCCGCAGGGAACACTGCTCGGCCGCATTCCGATCGGCGAAGATGTGATCACGAACCTCGCCTTCGGCGGGGCCGACGGCAAGACCCTCTACGTGACGGCCGGCAAAACGCTATTCACGCTGCAAGTGCCGGTCGCCGGTCAGGTCGCGTTTCCGAAGTGGACTGAGTAGGTTTCTTTACGGCGTAAGCTTACTTACGACTTGCGCGACTTACTCATATTTTGGAATCGCCGGCATCGGAATCTCTCGGATCAAGCGTTTGACGACTTCTTCGCTGGTCGTCCCTTCGGCTTGCGCTTGAAAGTTCGTGGCGATGCGGTGTCGCAGCACCGGCACGGCGACCTTTTGAATGTCTTCGATCGAGACCGAGAAGCGAGCGTCCATCGCCGCGAGCGCTTTGCCGCCGTGAATGAGAAATTGCCCGGCCCGCGGCCCGGCGCCCCAATCGACCCACTCTTTCACGAACTTCGGCGAGGAGTCGTCTTTCGGCCGTGTCGCACGAACGAGAGTCGCCGCATACTTGATGATGTACTCGCTCACCGCGACCGAGCTGACGAGCTTCTGCAAATGCAGAATCGAACGACCGGAGAGGACCTTGCGCACTTCCGGCTTTTCGCCGCGCGTCGTCGCCGCGAGAATCCGTTCTTCTTCATCGCGGGTCGGATAGTCGACCTTGATGTTGAACATGAACCGATCCAATTGCGCTTCCGGCAGCGGATAGGTTCCTTCCTGCTCGATCGGATTCTGCGTCGCGATCGTAAAAAACGGATCGGGCAAGACGTAGGTCGTCTGACCGACGGAGACTTCGCGCTCTTGCATCGCTTGCAGCAGCGCGGCCTGCGTCTTCGGCGGCGTCCGGTTGATTTCGTCTGCGAGCAGAATGTTCGTGAAGATCGGACCTTCGACGAAGCGAAAGTTGCGGTGTCCTTTGTCGTCTTCTTCGAGGACGTTGGTGCCCGTAATGTCCGACGGCATGAGGTCGGGCGTGAACTGAATGCGCTTGAAATTCACGTCGAGAATCTTCGCGAGCGTGGCGACCATCAGCGTTTTCGCGAGGCCCGGCACCCCTTCGAGGAGGCAATGCCCGCGCGTGAAGATCGCGGCGAAGAGTTGCTCGATGACTTCGTTTTGGCCGATGATGACCTTTTGCAACTCCTCCTGCATCATTCGACGATGTTGGGCGAACTCTTGCAGGACGTCGCGAAGACTGCGCGGTTGGGTAGACATGAAACTTTCGGAGCGCTGCGGTCGATGGTAACGAGCGAGAACCAAGATCGTCGCCGAGAACCGTTATCTTATCGACTGTAGCCGACCGGAGGCAATCGCCGCTCGGGCATGTTGTTGATACAATGAGCGTTGATAGGAATGAGTTCGACGTTAATCGGAACGGATTCGGAGGTTTGGCGAAGATGCGAACCGCCATCGTCGGCATACTCGTCGCATCGCTGCTCGGGTTCGGAAGGGTTGCGCCGCTGCGCGCGGAAGTCACTGCCGAGCAAGTCCACCGGTCGATCTCCGACGCCATCGGCTTTCTTCAGCGGCAGCAAAAGCCCGACGGTTCTTGGAACGAAGAAGTTCTGGGAATGTCCGGCGGCGTCACTGCGCTCTGCACGCTTTCGCTGCTGACGGCCGGCATCCCCAAAGATGATTCCGGGATTCAGAAGTCGCTCGCGTTTCTGCGCAAGATCGAGCCGAAGATGAACTACGTCGTCTCTCTGCAGACGATGGTCTTCTGCTTGGCCGAGCCGCAGCGCGATCTGCAATTGATCGTGCGCAACGTGAAGTTTCTGGAAAACCAGCAACGCCGCGACGCGCGCTACAGCGGTGGTTGGGACTACAACAAAGGTCAATCGGCGGTCGACAACTCGAACACGCAATTCGTCGCGCTCGCGTTGCATGAAGCCGAGCGTGCCGGCGTGGTCACAAGCGAAGCTACTTGGCGGCTCACGCGTGACTATTGGGAACGAACGCAAAATCCCGATGGATCTTGGGGCTACGTCGAAGGGCAGTCGGGTACCGGCAGCATGACCTGTGCCGGGCTCTCCGCGTTGCTCATGGCGCGCGAGAAGCTCAACGACGGCGACGCGAAAGTCGACGGCGAGCGCGTGGAGTGTTGCAGCGATCGCAAAGACAACTCGCCGATCACTCGAGCCATGAATTGGCTCGGACGCAATTTCAGCGTGCATCAAAACCCCGGTGATATGGCCCATGTACTCTATTATCTTTACGGCGTCGAACGGGTGGGCCGGCTTGCGAATCGCCGGCTGATCGGTAACCACGATTGGTATCGCGAAGGGGCCGATGCGCTGGTGCGCCGGCAAACGCAACTCGGCGCTGGGCAATGGGTCGGCGTCGGCACCGGCGAGCAAAGGCCCGTCATCGGTACTTGCTTCGCGCTGCTGTTTCTAGCTAAGGGGCGCCGTCCGGTGTTGGCGGCTAAGCTCGCGCACGAGCCGGGCGAAGATTGGGATCACCATCGCCAAGACCTGGCGAACCTGACGCGCTATTGCGAGAAGAAATGGGAGCGCGAGCTTACTTGGCAAGTGATGCGCTCGAAAGACGCGACCGTCGACGATCTCAATCAAGCGCCGGTCCTCTATGTTTCCGGCAGCGAGATGCCGATTTTCACCGATGCCGAAGTGCGCGTGTTGCGGCAGTATCTCGACCTCGGCGGCTTTCTCTTCGCCGAGAATTGCTGCGGCGGGAAAGAGTTCGACGCCGGTTTCCGCAAACTCATGGAACGCCTGTTTCCCGACCGCGATGAGCGCGGGCAACCGCTTTATCAGCTTCGACTCTTGCCGCCCGAACATTCCGTCTGGAGCGCCGAGGAACCGGTCGACCCGAAGTATCTCAAGCCGCTTTATGGGCTCGATGTCGGCTGCCGCACGAGCGTGATCTATTGCCCGGAAAATCTCGGCTGCTATTGGGAACTCGATCGCTTGGGCCGCACCCAAACGTATCCGGCGCCGATCGAAGCGGAGATCCGAGCCGTGCGCTCGATCGGTATCAACGTAATGGCTTACGCGACGAACCGCGAGGTGAAGTACAAGCTTGAGATTCCTCGCATTCTCGCCGACGATGGGAAGCTCGATGCCGTCGAGCGGGCGAAGCTCTACATCGCCGAACTTCGCCACGGCGGCGGCTCCGGCATCGCGCCGGCGGCGCTGGTGAATTTGCTGCGGCAACTGAGCGTCGATACCGGGCTGCGCGTCAGTACGGAGAAGCGGGAACTCTCGCTCATCCAAGATGCGCTCTTCGATTACCATTTGATCTTCATGCATGGCCGCACCGGGTTCACGTTTTCCGATGCCGAGCGCAAGCAACTCCGCGCGTTCATCGAACGGGGCGGCATGATCTTCGGCGACGCGGTGTGCAGCAGCGAAGAATTCGCCACGGCCTTTCGTCGTGAGATGAGCTTGATCTTTCCCGACGCGCCGCTGAAATCGATTCCGCTCAAACACGACGTTTTTACCGATAAATTCGGCGGTTTCGATCTCTCGCAAGTGATGTTGCGCGATCCACGCCGGGGCAATGCCGGCGGGCCGCTGAGAGCCGACGTCGTGCGCGCGACACCGGAATTGGAAGGCTTGCAGTTCGGCACGCGCTACGGCTCGGCAGGCGCCGTCGGCTCCAGTCTTGATCGTTCCTCATTTTGCATTTTGACTTCTGCCTTTGCCCCGAGGTTCCCGTGCCCGCTCAATTGCTCGACGGAAAAACGCTCGCTCGTACGATCCAAGCCGAAATCGCGTCGGAAGTCGCCGAGTTCATTAAGCAGTCCGGTGTCGTTCCCTGCTTAGCGACGGTGCTCGTCGGTGCCGATCCGGCCAGCGAGGTTTATGTTCGCAATAAGCGCCAGGCCTGCGAGCGCGTCGGGATGGAGAGTCGGCATTTTCCCCTCGTTGCCGAAACCACGGAAGCGGAACTGCTCGAGCTCGTCGAGCGCCTGAATCGCGATACCGGTGTGCATGGAATTCTCGTGCAGTTGCCGCTGCCGAAGCAGATCTCGGAGCAGCGCGTACTCTTGGCCGTCGAGGCCGCGAAAGACGTGGATTGTTTCCATCCCGAAAACGTCGGGCTGCTCGTGCAGGGGCGGCCGCGGTTTCTTCCTTGCACGCCGCACGGCGTGCAGCAATTGCTTTTGCGTAACGGCATCGACACGGCAGGCAAGCATGTCGTGATCGTCGGGCGGAGCGATATCGTCGGCAAGCCGTTGGCGAATATGCTCGTGCAGAAAGGGGCCGGCGCCGACGCGACCGTCACCGTCTGCCATAGCCGCACGCGCGACTTAGCCGCCGTGACGCGCACGGCCGATATTCTCGTCGCGGCGATCGGCAAGGCCCGCTTCATCACGGCCGACATGGTTCGGCCCGGGGCGGTCGTCGTCGACGTCGGGATCAACCGAACCGAGTCGGGTCTGTGCGGCGACGTTGACTTCGCCCCGGTCTGCGAAACGGCATCGCACGTCACGCCGGTCCCCGGCGGCGTCGGCCCGTTGACGATCACGATGCTGCTGAAGAACACGCTCGTGGCATGCCGCGGCTTGCAGTAGCTTCTTCGCGCTAGTGGTCCAGTCGATCCGGCACGTTGTCGTTATCCTTGTCGAACGGCAGGGCATCGTCGAGATCGAGCAGACCGTCGCCGTCGGTATCGCCCGTCAGGCTGAATGCTTCCCCTTCGGGGAGTTGCCCCTGATATTGATAGTCGAGAATCGTGACGAAATCGCGGCGTTTTACCGGCTGCTCGAGGCCTCGCACCGCTTCGGCCCCCTCCGGAAGCTTCGCTAGTTTGAAATTAATCAGCAAGCTGAAATCGGCGTCGGCCTCCGGGTTGTTGAGTTCTAGAGGCGTATGCGTCGTGCTCCCTTTGAGCCATTCCAGTCGACGAATCGCCGCGGCCACTTCGCGGCGCTTCACGTTGCGCTCGGCGTCGAAATCGGGCGATTGTTGGTCGGCGACGTAGATGCCCAACAACGCTGCCCGATTGGCTGCTGCGAAATGGGGATCGCTCGGCTTCAAGTCGTGATAAGGCCAAATCAAAACGCCCGGCGGTCGCGGTGCTTTCGGCGTGCGCCTCAGCGCCATGACATCGACGGGATTAAGCAACAGTCCTTGAATCAGTCGCACGAGGCGAAGATTCGTCGCCACTTGCTGTGGGTTCAGCTTCTCGCGCAGCGCAACCACGGAGAACGCCGCGGCGGCTTGTCCCGCGAGCATGCCGTGCCCATGCAACCGCACGGCCGATTGGACGATGCTCGATAGGCCCAAGTTTTTTCCGGCCACGATCAAGCCTTCGGTCTCGAGCGGTGCCATGCTTCGTAGCGGCAGCATCGCCCGATCGGTATCGGTGCTCCAATTGCGAAGCGGCGTATGGACGAGCGTCCATGTTGCGTTAGTGTCGTCGTTGAGAAAGATACGCTTCGTCGGATGAAAATCGATGTTGAATTGAAAGCCGAAGGCACCGTCGGGCACCATGCTTTTCGACCAGCACTGGTTGCCGTCGGTGTCGCGCACGTCTTGCTCGCGCAACATATACATCGCCTGCGTACGCAAGCCTTCGCGAATATACGGCTTCGGCGGCAAGTGATCGGGCGTGCCGAATTCGTCGGTCAGTTGCAGATCGCGAAAGGTCACGATCTTCCGGTTCGGATCGGCGCCGGCTGCGGCGAGATCGCGCTCCGCCACGGTCGTTTGCAAATGGTACAGCAGCCCGAGCGTGTGCTGTTTGACATCGTTAAACACGACCTGCCGCTCGCGCGGATTCATCTCGACCACGTTCTTTTGCGACGCCCCGACGGTAAGCCGCTCCAGCGCATCGACGACAGGCTGCGGATAGCGATTCGTCGGATAATCTTGCAGCGGCCAATTGACGAGGACCGCCTCGGAACCGGCCGGCAAACCTAAATGGCGGCGATCGACGAGCCGGCGATGATGATAAACCGTCGGACCGTCCGTATAAGGGCCGTTGGGCAAGGCCGTATCGCGCCAAGCTTGCGCGAAAGGCTTCATTGCCTCCTGCGGCCAGCCGAGTTGTGCAAACTCCGCCGCGGTCGAAGTCGTCGCGGCGAAGTAGCGGCGCTCGTCGTAGCCTGTCGGGCGTTCGATGATCGTCGGCTGAGCGCTTTCGCGTAGCACCATGCAATAGGTGAGGGGGTTGATTTCGTTGTGCTCGATTCGGTCGTAGCTTTCGGGAGCGCTCGGCTCTTGAAACCGGTCCTTCAAATCGGGCCCGCAAAAATACTTGGCGCCGGACAGGCGAACGATATCCCCCCAATCGCTCGCGTCGATCGTGATGCGCGGCTTAATGACGAACGTAGATTCCTGTGTCTCGGAATTGCGATCGGCCACGTTGCCGAACGCAACCGCTTCGACGCGCTTTCCCGCTAATCGAACGCCGAGCGGTTCGATGTTTTCCAAGAGCGTGATCGAGCCGCCGGCGCCGACGAGATAGGGAGCGATCAGCCGGCGGAAAAGCAACTCGGTGTCGCGGGGCTCGCAGGTCGTCCAGGCGCAAAAGCAATTGCCGGGCCGCGCGTTTCCATACTTGCGCTGCATGTCGGCCTCGATCAGGTCCATGATTTCGAGGAAGATGCCGCTGCGCGGAAAGTGAACACGACCGCCCCGATACTTAGTCCATTCATCGATCGCAGCGAGCCCTTCGGCGGTGAACTGTCCGCCGAGCCAATTGCAGTCGTTCGTGAGGACGATCCTCGGCACGCCGAACCGCGCCGCTTGGATCGCTGCGGCCGTGCCCGACTCGCCGCCGCCGACGATCAGCAAATCGCATTCGATTTCTTCAGCGGCGCGAAGTTGCGTCGGTGTTGCGAAGCTTGCCGCCGCGGCTATAAGAACGAAGCCGAGCAAGCGAAGCGAAAAGGAAAGCAAGGTGATCTTCGTCATAGGTCGTTTCTCACTCCGTTAAGCTCGACGTGATCCGTTCAACAGCGCACGAACTTCGACCAAATCCAATCGCTGATAAGCAATCCTTCGCGGGTCAGACGCAGTCGCCCCTCATTGAGCTGTAGCAAGTCCGAGGCGAGTAGCTTGCCCAACTCATCCCCGCCCAATGACGACAAATCGTACCCGAATTCTTCGGCAAAGGCTCGCGCCTCGATCCCTTCCGGCAAGCGTCGCAAGCCGAGCACGAGGGCCTCGCGGGCCCGATCTTCGGGGGCGAGAGTTTCGCTATCGGCCACCGGCGACTGCCCGGCTTGAATACGTTGGAGCCAAGTCGTCGTACTCCGATGATTCGTCTCTCGGCGGCCATCGACATAGCGCGCCGCCCCGGGGCCGGCGGCGTAATAGCCGTGCGCGGCCCAATAGGTCTCGTTGTGGCGGCAGCGTCGGCCGGGCCGGGCGAAGTTCGAGACTTCGTAATGTTCGTAGCCGGCGGCGGTGAGGCGGTCGATCGCTTCGAGGTACATGGCACGTTCCAACTCTTCGTCCGACTGCTGCAGTTCGCCTTTCAGCTTACGTGTCCAGAACGAAGTACCGCGCTCGAACGTCAGACCATACAGAGACACGTGATCGGTTTCCAATGCGAGGGCCGCATCGAGATCGCTCCGCCAATCGTCGAGCGTCTCCTGGGGAGCGCCGAAGATCAGATCGAGCGATGTCGAGAACCCAGCGTCTTGCGCGAGGCGAACCGCCTGGCGGGCGATCGCGGCCGTGTGATCGCGTTCGAGCGCACGCAGCTTCTCGGCGCGAAACGATTGTACGCCGAGACTTAGCCGCGTCAGCCCTGCCGCATGCAATACGGCAATCCGTTCGGGCGTCACGTCCGACGGATTCGCTTCTGCGGAGAACTCGTAGCCCGGCGTCAGCGGAAACCATCGTCGAGCTAAGTCGACGAGTTGTTCAAGCTGCGGCGGTGCGAGATGCGTCGGCGTGCCCCCGCCGAGAAACAACGTGGCGACGGGCCGCGGCTCGACGAGCTGCGCGAGCTCGATCGCCAGCCCTGCGAGATACGCCTCGATCAGATCGTCGCGTCCGGCGATCAGTGTGAAGTTGCAATAGCCGCAACGGTGCCGACAAAACGGCACATGCAGATAGGCGGCGGTCGGCGGGCGCAAAACGGATGGCGGCACGTCCGACCTCGCAGGCTTGAACTGGCGCGCTACAGCCACAGCCGGAGTCGGCCGTCGAGCATGTCCGGCATCGCCTTCTCGACGATCCGGCGAACCTGAGTCGAATTATATCGGGTACTCAGATGCCCGGCGATGATGAGCTCGTTCCTAAAGCGGTCGCGCCGTGCGAGGATGTCGTCCAGGTGCATGTGGCCGAACTTGTGAATCTTTTCCTTGCGATGGCCCGGCGCGACGAACGTCATTTCGGTAATCAAAATCTGAGCTTCATAGGCGGCCGGGCAGTTGTCGAGGCCGGCTGGAGCGCTGTCGCCGACATAAGCGACGAGCGGCATTCGCCGTTCTTCGGAGATTTCGACTCCGCTTTGCCGCAAGTCGCGAATCTGCTCGCCCGACAGGGTGAGATATTCCGGCTTAAGCTTTTTACGACGTTCCCACACGACATAGCCGACGCTCGGCACCGTATGCACCGTTTCCCAAACCGAAACGACATGCTCGCGCGAAAGCTCGATCTCGTCGCCGGGCTTCACCCCGATCAGCTCGCAAGGCATCCGGCCCCGGTCGAGACGGGTAAATAGTTTGAGGATCTTATCGACCGTCTCGACGGCGTGTTCCGGAAGATAAATCTTCGGCGGCTCCATCTTCATCATGCGCCGGCGAGCGACATACGCCGGCAACGATGCGATGTGGTCCAGATGCGTATGCGAGACGAACCACGTCTCGGTTCCCATGAAGCCCCAGGGATGCGCCCCGAGATCGAACCCGAGCTTGAGTTCGGGAATGCGCCAATAGGTCTGCACCGCGGCGCGCGACCAACCCTCGATCGTGAGGGCCTTATGTTGCAAGGTATTTACCGGAAGATTCTCAATCATCCACCTATCTTACCGGTCTGTCGGGGAGCGACAACCCGTGTTGAAATCGTGATGGAATGAGGCGGAATCGCGCCGCGCGAAAGAACGGAATTGACGCACCCAGGGCTCACTCCTACGATTCCACCGGACTTCCTGACTTCTCGGAGCGTTCTCTCCGATTTCGAGGCTTTCCGATTCCGCGATACGCGCCGCTGCCGAGACACACGAGCCCGACCGTGCGATAACTTGAGGAAACGTACATGCGCAGTCGCTGGTTCGTCACGTGCGTCGTCGTGCTGCTCGTCTTATCGCTCGCGACCGGCCTCGGCTTATACGGCGTGTATCACGCGGCGCAGGAAGTGCCCGACTTCTATGCCGAAGCGGTGGCGATGCCGGAGACGCACGCCGACAAGGCGAGCGACGAGTTTACGGCCGGTGCGTTTGCGTTGGCGAACGACGTCGAAAAGGAAGGGTCTTGGAGCTCCGTATTCACCGATGAGCAGATCAACGGCTGGCTTGCGGTCGATCTTGTCGAAAAGCATCCGAACCTGCTGCCGCCGAACTTCGAGCGGCCGCGGATCAAGATTCTCGACGACCACGTGCAGGTCGGCGTGCGCTGCGAGATCGGCGGCGTGAAGACCATCGCTTGGATGGACGTCGAAGGACAGATGACGAAGAACCAAGAGCTCGCGGTGCGCTTTCGGCAAATTCGTGCCGGAGCGGTGCCGCTGCCGCTGTCGACGATTCTCGATGCGGTTCGGCAAGCGGCCGAAGCGTTTGAGTTGTCGCTCCGTTGGACAACCGTTAACGGTGATCCCACGGCGATCGTCGGCTTGCCGTCGACGATGAAGAAAGGGATTCGCTACGAACTCGATCGGTTCACGCTCACCGACGGAAAATTGTACGTCGCCGGCCGGACGTTTCGAGCCGACGGCAAGCCCATTGCTAAGCGGTAGCTTCGTTCGTTAAATATCGATCTCTGCGGCCGGCAGGAACCGATAGTCGAACGTCGGCTCGATGGATTCGATATCGCGACGATGTTGCAGCCGAACGCGACCTTGCAACCGTCGGCCTGCGACGAGGATTTCAAGTGTGTCGCCGGTCACATCGCGCCCGTCGAGACTTTCCGGTTCTCCTTGATGTCCGATCACTTCATATGTTCCTGCATCCCATTGAGCGACTGTGCCACGCCCGCCGGAGATCGGTCCTTCGTAGGCGAGGTACTCCAAGCGATGGTCGGGCAGCAACGCGACGACTTGAAGCTCACGAATGTCGGGAGCAAGGTCGAGCGCCCAGGTTCTCAAGACTTCGCCGTGCTCCAGCATGAAGTCCCAATGCGAAGGTCGGCGGGATTCGACAGGGCATTCGTGTCGCAAAATGACGAAGCGCGGCATGCGGCATCAACTCCAGGCGTTAGGCTTCGCGCTGGAATTCGATATGCCGCTGCCAATGCTCGTTGTCGAGGTGCGGGAAGTCGAGCCGGAGATGCGTGCCGCGACTTTCATTGCGTCGCAACGCGGCTTCGACCATCAACCGCGACACGACGAGCATGTTCTGAAGTTCCCAACCTTGCGGCGAAGTGAACTGCCGATTGACGACGTAGCCGGACCAGCGATCGATCGTTTCCGCGGCTTCGACCAGGCCCGCCTCTTCGCGGCGGACGCCGACGCTGTGCCACATCAGGCTTTTGAGCGAGTTGCGAATATCGGCGATATCGAGCAACTCCGGCGATTGTTCCAGCGGCGGGTTCTCCAGCGGCGGCACGCGGAAATCGTCGGCGATATTCAACGCGGCCTGCGATGCTCCTTCGCCGGCATGCGCACCGAAGACGAGTCCTTCGAGGAGGCTGTTCGACGCCAGGCGATTGGCGCCGTGCAGGCCGGTGGAAGTCACTTCGCCGGCGGCCCAGAGGCCGGGCAGCGTCGTGCGGCCTTCGGCGTCGGTCGTGACGCCGCCGATCATATAATGGGCCCCCGGACGAACCGGGATTCGATCGCGCGTAATGTCGAGGCTGAATTCGGCGCAGAATGCCGCGATGCCGGGGAAGCGTTTCCGCACGCGAGCCGGATCGAGATGCGAAAGGTCGAGATAGACGTTCGGGTGGCGCGTCTGTTCCATCCGGCTGACGATCGCTTGACTCACGACATCGCGCGGCGCGAGCTCGCCGCGCTCGTCGAACTCGAACATGAAGCGCTTTCCAGCGCGATCGATGAGATACGCCCCTTCGCCGCGCATCGCCTCGGTGATGAGGTTGCGGCTGCTGCCGGCGATATAAAGCACGGTCGGATGGAATTGCATGAACTCCATATCGCGCAGCTCGGCACCGGCGCGATAGGCGATGGCATGGCCGTCGCCGGTCGCGACGTCGGGGTTCGTGGTCTCGCGATAGATTTGCCCCGCTCCGCCCGTGCAAAGAATCGTCTGTTTGGCCCAGACGAGCGTTTTGCCGTGTTTGGGATTCCAAACCAGTGCGCCGCGCACGACACCGTCGAACGTCAGGAGATCGAGCGTAAAGGTGTCGGACCAATTGTCGACGTTGCCGAGCCGCTTCGTCTTGTCGATCACGGCCCGCATGACTTCGCGACCGGTGGCGTCGCCTAAGGCATGCACGATTCGATCGTGGCTGTGACCTCCTTCGCGGCCGAGCGCGAGCTCGCCGGCTTCGAGATCGAACTTTGCGCCCCACTCGATCAACTCGCG
This sequence comes from Planctomycetia bacterium, assembly GCA_021413845.1. NCBI lineage: Bacteria > Pseudomonadati > Planctomycetota > Planctomycetia > Planctomycetia bacterium. The sequence continues at coordinate 43,108 of JAIOPP010000100.1, forward strand.
AATGCGTCGGGGAGCTTCGCGGACGACGAGTTCGACGATCGCTTCGTCGCAAAGATCGCCGCCGGCGCGAAGCGTATCGGCCACGTGATTCGCGAAGCAATCCTCGGGATCCATGACGCCGGCGATGCCCCCTTGGGCATACTGGCTATTCGACTGCTGCAGCGCGAGCTTCGTGATGACGAGGACGTTGAGCGCAGGATCGATGGCGAGCGCAGCGCGCAGGCCGGCAAGCCCGCCGCCGATGATGAGCACGTCGGTGAAGTGGTGAGGAACCCGTTTCGGGTGAAAGGGAACGAGATAGCGTCGGCCGAGTGGACCCATAGAAAAAGCGTCGCAGGAGAGAGGGACGGTGACGGAAAGCCGTCGGATCCATTATTCCCTCGATCGCGGTGCAGTGCCACGTATCGAGCGGTGCTAGCGACGGGCTTTCGTCGGGAACGGCGAAGCTTGTGAACTGCGAAGCTCGGAAACAGCGCAGCGTGGAAAAACAAAAACGGCCCGCCGCGCGACGAACTTCGAGGAGCTTGTCCTGAAAGTCCGTGGCGCCGCGAGCCGAATTCGACGGCGACCCACTACTAGAGATCGCGGCGTCGAAAGAAGATGGGAGAGCCGGTTCGCAGTCGTTCCGGCTTGAGGCGTTAGTTCTTAGGTTGGACGGCAGCGCACCGCTTGCAGCGCTTCATGCGGCGGTTGATCGCAGCGTTGCACTTAGGGCAGCGGAGAGTCTTACGCAGACGCGTCATCGGAGTTTTTGGGCGTTTACCCATGGCACTACTCGCAGTCTTAAAAACGGGGATAAGCAACTCAGGATAAATACTTCCTGAGATCGTGCAAGGGGGACTGGCCGCTAGTTTTTGGGTTTTTGTCGCGGAGTGCGGACGATTGCCGGCACGCTTGGTTCGCAACTCTCGGTATTTTCGGCAGAGTCGACGGCGAAACTCGAACTCTTCCGCTTCAGCCGCGAGGTCTTATGCCCCGAGCTTACCCCACTGCATGAAGGTGAAAAGTTGCGTGAGCCACGGCTGCGTCCACGGATTCCAAGTCGGGAACGTGACCGAAACGACCGAGGCTCCCAGCAGCAACAGACAGACGGCTCGCAAGCCGCGCCGGTTTGCACAGGCATCGACTGCCGGCAACATCATGGCCGACCACAGCGGCGCGAACCAAAAGACCCAGCGGAAACCGGAAGCGACGCCGCCGTAGTTGCGATCGATCAACGACCGCGAAAGATAAAACGCCAAGCAGACGACCGAGGCGAGCGCGATCGCGGCGGCGATCGGGCGGAGCGGCTCGTTACGACGTCGGCATAGTTGCCCCAGGCCGGCGACCGTGAGCAGCCACATCGGCGTGAGCGAGAAGATGCCATGGTGTCCGACCAGCACATGCAGCGCATAGCGCGCGCGCGACGGCTCTCCACGATCGACCCCTTCCGGAATATCCGACCAATGGCTATTGCGCACGACGCCGTCTTTGCGGAACTGATAGAGATACCAATTGTTGTCGGGATCGCGCCGGCCGTAGGGAGGCATGACGGTCCCATGCGCGGCATAGTTCGTTCCGCACGACGCGACGGCGACGACGAGCGCCGCCGGCAAGAAGCCGAGCAACGTTTGGCGTGGAAACTTCACCAGCAACCCCACCGCGGCGATCGCCGCCAGCGATAAGGCCGGCAATTCGTTGGCCGCCATGAACGCTGCGAAGAACCCGGCTTGCGCGAAACGGCGTAAGCGTAGGTCTCCTTCGACGACGATTCTTGCCACGGCATCGAGCAGCACCATCGCCGACGCGGCCGCGATTAGGTGGTTGTTCAACGAGATGGCGAAAGTCGTTTGCATGCTGCCGAAGATCGCGCCGGCGACGACGAACATCCGGCCGAAATCGGTGCGGCCGTAGCGTTCGACGTACCGCGCCAATAGCAGCCACATCAAGACGATTGTCGGAATATTGATCGTCGCGAGCATGAACCGGCCGACGCCGTACGGGTGTTCGCCGAGCGAGTAGCCGGTGAGTCGGTAGATCAGCCAGTATTCCCCGGCGATCAGCGTCGACAACAGCGGCGGCTTCGACGAATAGAGGTGTCCTTCATCAGGGCCCGGGGCGGCACGGCCGGCGTCGTCGTGCTTCACGACATCGATCGACGCCCAATTCGGTTCGGCGAAAATGTCGTCGATGACATACGTCCCTTTCTCGACGAGCGACCGGATCGTCAGCCACCGGCTTCGATCGTTGGCGCTGAGAAACGGCAACTTCTTCTGCCAGTCGGCTCGGCCTTGATTGAAGAGGTGGTTCTCGAGTCGGCCGGAATCGACGGCATCGACGGCCATGATGCGGCCGAGCAAACCGGCCGCTCCGACGACGATCAGAATCGCATAGATGCTGCGACGGAGCGCGGAGTTGGGATCAGGGTCGGCCTGAATGGACATCGCCGGCGTTTGCATAGAGGTGTCGACCAACGAATCGTCGCGAAAGGAAGAACGCTCAGCCTTCGATCATGGTTTCAATCGGTTCCGTCGTCACTTCGGAAATCGAAAAGGTATCCAGATCGTTTCCTTGATGGGCCGTCATCAATTCGGCCAGGAAGCCGATCGACATGAACTGCCCGCCGATCAGAAACGCCGCGATCGAATAGAGCAGCGCAGGCCGTTGATGAAGCTTAGGGTCGATGCCGGAGAAGACCGAAGCGACCCAAAACCAGGCGAGCCAGGTCATTCCCAGACCGCCGACGAAGAAGCAGATCAGCCCGAGCGTGCCGAGCAAGTGTTGCGGGCGATGGCCGAAGCCGGTGAGGAACGTCACGGTGAGCAGATCGAGAAACCCTTTGAAGAAACGGCGAAAGCCGTACTTCGAATGGCCGAACTGACGAGCCCGATGTTGAATCGCGATCTCGCCGACGCGAAAGCCGCGGGCATGCGCGAGCACCGGAATGAAGCGATGCAGTTCGCCGTAGATGCGCACCTCTTGCACGACGGCCCGCCGGTAGCATTTCATGCCGCAGTTGTGATCGTGCAACCGCACGCCGGTGAGATAGCCGACCAAGCGATTGAAGATGCGCGATGGGCCGACCTTGTGCCACGGATCGTGGCGAACTTGTTTCCACCCGCTGACGACGTCCAAGTTCTTCGACTTCATCTCGGCAAGGAAGTTGGGAATCTCATGGGGGTCGTCTTGCAGGTCGGCGTCGAGCGTCATGATGAAGTCGCCGTGCGACGCTTCGAAGCCGGCGCGCAGTGCGGCGGCTTTGCCGAAGTTGCGGCGAAAGCGAATGCCGCGCACGCGCGGGTCGTCGGCCGAGAGCTTACGGATCAACTCCCAAGACCCGTCGCTGGAGCCGTCGTCGATGAAGATGATCTCCAGATCGTAGCGTTCCGCTTTCGCGACGTCGGACAACTCGGCATGGAGTTGCCGGAGGCTATCGACCTCGTTGAGCATCGGAATGACGGCGGAGATTTTCACGGAGCGTGCGTCGGCGAAGTGGAGGAGGGTTCGGAGCTCGGCGGCGGGGCGGCGGCCTTCGTTCGCAATTGATATAGAATAATCGAAACCGCGAGTTCGGCCACCAGCCAAACCAAGCGAACGAGAATCGCCGTGACCATCGCCGCGGCATTGCCGTAGATCCAGCCGAGCACGCTGAAGAGGACGCCGTCGCGCACGCCGAATCCGCCGGGAATGAACGACAAAAACCCGATGACGACCGATAAGGCCGCGGCAATCGTGCCGATCGTCCACTCTTCGGCGAGCGACCTGCCCGAGGTGAAGCCCGCTCCGCGCGCCGTCGCCCAGATGCTGAGGCCCATCATAATCCACGCAACCGTCATCAACCCCCAACCGCTCAGGAAGGTGGCAAGGCCGATGCGGCGAAGTTCGTGCGAGGCCGTGGCTTCGTCCCCTTTGCCGCTCCGCAAGCGGCGGACGATCTGCTCGAACACCGGTGGAATCGTCGGCAGGCCTGTGATGCCGACCATCGCGAGGGATCCCCAGAGCCAGTCGGTGCGCTCGGGATACTTCAGCACGATGACCACGGCCGAGACCATCGCTCCGACCGCCATCATCGTAAATGTTTCGTAGAAGACGCTCACCGCGGCCAGCGCCGGCTTGGCGCCATGCACGACGAGCATGCTCGTCCGCATGACGACGACCATCGCCTTGCCCGGCACGTATTTGCCGAGATGCCCGATGTAAAACGCCCTGACGACGGCGCTCGTCGGCACGCGCTGCCCGAGGCCGGCGAGGATGCGTCCCCAAAAAATGCCGCATGGGAGTTGGCCGAGAGAATAGAGAGCTGCAGCGAGCGCGAGCCAAGACCAACGCAACTCTGCGGGCGACCAACGGCCGGTGCGGATGTTTTCTTGCAGGCTTTCCCAACCATGCAGGAGAGCGCCGTGAATAAACCAAGCCACGACCGCGAGCAGCGCGAGTTTAGCGACCGTAATAATCCGGCGCTTCGCAAGAGGATTGTTTTTCGCGAAGCTTTGGATCGCTACCAGCGGACTCGGCACGGCGACTTGCTCGCTATTTCAGACACGCGCCGAAGCGCAAGAGCTTGTGGATTACCGCGTAGACCGCAGTTGCCGGCCGCTAACGACGAGGCCGGGCCGGGCGTCTACGCAGAGACGAAATGGAGAAAGCCCAATTCTGTCGGCTGAGAGGGCATCGCACAAGCAGGCGGGAGTGCCGAGCGAGAAAGTGCTTGTAGCAGCGACGTGCGCGAAGCTAGTTCGTCTTCTCGCGCGTCAACGTACAGGAACGGGTGATCGTGCCGGCGCTCGTGAACTTCGGCGTGATCCAGGCGTTGTTCGTGAGGTTCACGGAAACGGTCACGGTCACCGTGGTCGTAGCGTTGGTGATCGTCGTCGGGTTGATCGTCACGGTGCCGCCGGTGATTAAGTTGGCGGATAAAACCGTGTTCACGGCCGCCGTCGTGTTCGCGGCCGTGGCGCCCGGCACGATCGCGCGGCGGCAGCCTTGGTAGCTGGAGAGGGCGACGGCATTGACGATCTGGTTGCAACGCGCGAACTCGATCGCTCCGCAGAACAGCGTGAAGAGCAGCGGGCAAACGATCGCGAATTCGACCGTCGTCGTGGCCTTGCGATGGCGCTTACGACGTAAAAGTCGCGGCACGGCGTTCGGCGTTGGGGCGATTCGATGTTGCATGACCGTGAGTTCTCTGCTCGGGCGAATTCATCAAACCGGAATGAGCGTTACTTCGTCAACACCACGGGCAGCGTGTAGGCCAAGTCTTTGAAGGCGGCATCCAAGCTCGCGGCATCGGTGGCATAGTAAAACTTTCCGCCTGTCATGGTGGCGATCGTTTGCGTCGTGGTTTGATCGGCGTTCTTCAGGAAGCAGACGCAATGGACCGTGATGTTCGCGTCGACGCAGTCGTCGGCGGCATCGATCGGATCGCGGCCCGCGTTCCATTGACCGTCGGTCATGAGAATCATGACTTTCTTGGCATAGCTCTTCACGCTAGGGCCGGTGAGGACCGTCCGGCCTGCGTCCATCCCGGCCGACATTTCCGTGCCCCCGAGCATGACGTTTAGCGACTTCGCATGCACGGCGTTGTAGACCGCGTTCATGTCGGTGGTGAGGCCGAGATCGGTCGTGCAACCAACCGAAGTTTGGCCGGTTAGGGAGTATTCCGTCGTGCTCTTGTCGACGTCGTCGGCCCAGGTGACCACGGAGACGCGCGGCGGAGCGTTAGCGGTTTTCAAAATCGTGCAAAACGAATTGATCGCGGTATCCAACGCCAACCAACGGCTCCCGGTGGTCGGCTTGTTTTTGATGGCCGTGACCCAGTCCAGCAAATAAGGGAGCGGATAGCTCCAAGCAGTGCCGGTTTGATCGAAGCACATCGAGTGCGAACGATCGAGCACCAAGCAGACTTCGCACGCGAATGCCGAGGCGACGGAAGTGTTGCTGGTCGTGAAGGTCTTCGTGCCGAAAACCGGTGCGAAAAAGAGATTCACGGCTCCGTTGGCGTTGGCGCTCGACATGTTGGACGTGATCTGCATCGCTTGCGACGGCTTGGCGCCGGCCACGAACAGCCAGGAGCCGTCTCCTTGCAGCACCGATTGGCCGACGGCGATATCGGCCGAGGTGAGCGTCAGCGGCTTGCCGGCTACCGTGTTTTGCGCCGCCATCGCGATCGCGGCGCTGATGGCCTGAGCATCCGTCTTACCTTGCACCAGGGCCGAGGTTCCGGCCTTGCTGGCCGCGTCGGTCGAGGCCTTGAGCTGCGTTTGCACGAGTTCGATATAAGAAATGTCGATCGAGAAAGCCGCCATCGCCATCAGCACGACGACGAACAGGGCGACCAGCGCCAACACCGCGCCGCGGCGCTCTTTGCGGCTTCGCAGACGCAACGTGGATGGAATGGATTCGCCGTTTCGAAGTTCATCGCGATGCATGGTGTGCTTCTTTATAAATGAGGCGGAAACTTGTCCGACGCTTGCTATGACGAAATTCTAGAGATGCGGAATCGTGATTTTTGCGGAAAGGGTCGGGCTGCCGATGTAGCCGAAGACGAGCGAGTTCGAAGCAAACGGAGCCGAAACCGTTACGACGATCGTCGTGCCGATCGGCGTTGCGGTGGTGACGGTTGGCGAGATGGAGACGGTGCTGTTCTTGATGCCGAGACTCGTGAGCACGGCGTTGGCCCGCGTTTGGGCCGTGACGGAAGTTCCGCCGATCGCAGAAGCGACGTTCGCGGCTTCGTACGAGGCCGAGGTCAACGCTTGTTGGACGAACACGGCATTCGACGCTTCGATCACTCCCATGATCATCGCCATGAGGATCGGCAGGCAAACGGCGAACTCGACCGTTGCGATGCCGGTGCGAGACGGCCGGCGCCGCGGTTTGCGGAGCATGACGAACGGTGCCGCCGAGATAAGCGATTGGCTTGCTTGCGACGGCGAATCGGCTGGTGAACGAATGGCCTTAGTCATGGGGGCGGGTCAATCCTCGTTCGGCGAGCATGTGAATGGTCCGCAGACGCTCGATGTACTGTCGTTGGGTGAACGCTCGCCCGGTCGGAAGATCGAGCGTTTGGCAACTCGGCTCGTTCGGGTATTTGACGGCGAGCGCTTTCGCCGTCTCAGGCAGGCAGAGTTGCTCGATCACGGTGAGCGCGTTCGGCGCGACCACCAGGTTTCGCAAGAGCTCCTGCCCTTCCGAGAAGTAACAAAGTCGATCCATCCGATCGAGCGCCAGTTCGAGATTCTTGATCTTCGGGATGAGGGCTTCGCCTTGCGGCGTACGCAGAAGGGTGACCAGCAGGTGGTCGTCGGCTAGTAAGACTTCTATGCCTTTCGAGACTTCTCGCACGGGGAAGCCGAGCTTTTCGAGTTGCGGAATAATCGGCGCGACGTCGCTGCGCGTGATCAGATCGCCGTCGCGATATCCGGACTTCTTTGCCAGTTGCTTCTCGACGAGGTCTTGCACGACGGCGAACGGCGGAACTTTGCTCTTGCGCTCTTCCGCCGGCGACGAAGTTTGCGTAGCCGGTTGATCTGCAGCCGAGAGCGGAGCGGATGTCGAGATCGCGGCAAGCACCACGGCGAGCGCTGCGGCAGCACGCGGCGTAAGCACGATCGAAAGAGAGCGAGGAATGATGGACATTTTGCAAACTCGGATCATCGAACGGACGACACATTCGTGCGAAGGACGCTGGAAACCCTCGCGCAAGAGAGGCGCCCATAGTCCCGTATAGAATGTGTAGGTCGAAAAAGGACCTTCTGCCGGCGAAAGTTTTCAACCTGGTAGGGATAGTCCGAAGGTTGCGAATGCGCCGGTCGTCGAGCGCTCTTTCGGGTTGCGGTTTTTCCGTTCGCACCGTAATTAACGTCGCCGCTTTCGGCGTCCGCAGCGTATTTCGCGACGGAATTGCGGGGCGATGCGCGACGATCGAGAGGGAAATATGGCGTTTTCCCCGAAAGTCCTGCTATAAACAGCGACGGGCGGAAATTAACCGGGGATGTGAATCATGGCCGATATCGTGCTGATTAATCCTCGCTTCGAGATTTCCTTTTGGGGGCTCGAGCTGGCTCTGCCGCTTTTGGGAAAGCGCGCCAACCTGCCGACGGCTTGCTTGCCGCTGTTGGCGGCGCTCACGCCCGGCGAACATACGGTCACGCTCATCGACGAAAACGTCGAGGCGATCGATTTCGCGCGCTTGGAAAAGGCCGACATCGTCGGCGTGACCGGCATGAATGTGCAGCGGCATCGGATGCGCGAGATTCTCGTTGAGTTGAAAGACCGTGGAATCTTTACGGTCGTCGGCGGCCCTTGGGTCACGGTTCAAGAAGATTATTTCGGCGAGCTGGCCGACGTGATCTTCATCGGCGAGGCGGAAGACACCTGGCCGCAGTTTCTCAAGCAATGGGCCGCCGGCTCGCACGGCAAACGCTACGAGCAACTTCAACCGACCGACATGACGAAGGTGCCGCCCCCCCGCTTCGATCTGCTTAAGATGCGCCACTACGCGTTCGGCAGCTTGCAATTCTCACGCGGCTGTCCGTTTCAATGCGAATTCTGCGACATCATCATCACCTTCGGACGCCGACCTCGGCTCAAGACGAACGAGCAGGTGATCACGGAAATCGAAGAGATGCATCGGCAAGGAATGTCGAGCGCGTTCATCGTCGACGACAATCTGATCGGCAATAAAAAGGCGGTTAAGGTTCTGCTGGCGAAGGTAAAGGAGTGGCAGGAAAAGAACGGCTATCCGATTACGTTCTTCACCGAAGCCTCGATCGATCTGGCCGACGATGCCGAGCTGATGCAGGCGATGGTCGACTGCAACATCACGGGCATCTTCATCGGCGTCGAGAGCCCGAACGAGGCCTCGTTGCGGGAAACGAAAAAGTTTCAGAACGTGCGGAGCGGCGGCACGATCGTCGAAAAGATTCATCGCATCCAAGACGCCGGGCTCGACCCTTGGTGCGGGATGATCGTCGGGTTCGACGCCGACGATCGGACCATTTTCAAAGCTCAGTACGAGTTTCTTAAACAATCGCGCATCTTGCATGCGATGGTCGGCTTGCTGTATGCCGTGCCGAAAACGCCGCTGCATAAACGACTCGCGGCCGAGGGGCGGCTCGATTACGACGATCAGCCGGTCTTCGGCACGAACGTCATTCCCGCCCAAATGAGCCGCGAGGAAATGCGCGACGGCTATATCGATCTGATGGCGTCGGTCTATGAGCCCGACTTCTACTTCGAGCGATTAGACAGTTTGTACCTTAGCGAAAAGTTCCGACTCGGAGCTACTCGCGAAAAGTATGCAAAATCGCATTTCTTCACGAGGATCAAAGGGCTGGTCGCCGAGTCCGTCAAGTCGGCCTATGTGTTTATGAAGTTGATGCGCGAAGTGCCCGAGGCCTCGCTTCGTAAGGAATATCGCCGCCGGATCGGGCATTTCTTAATGCAGCGCCGCGATCCGTTCATGCTCTTCATCTACATTCTTAAGTGCGCGATGCACTATCACCACTACACGCTCACCCGGCAGATGGCGAGTCGCGAGACGGGCGTCGTAAGTACGTTCTAGGTTGGCGGTCTTTTAGAGCACGGCTTTTTGCCTCGAATGCCGCAGAATGCCACCCATCGACGAAAGCCGTTTGCCAATCCTGCCGGCTTTCGTCATTCTTATCCATGCTTGTGCGGAGGTGAATCGGGCCGCGCCACGCGCAGTCGACGATCCGCGGCTTACATAGCTTGCCGTGACTCCATTTTCCGCGCAGCCATTGATAGACCCTGAACGAAGCGGCAGACCTTATCTTGCTCGGAGAAGCCCGCATGGCGCGGATGGTTTCGCTCGGTGTGTTGGTTGTCTTGATCGTCGTGATCGGCTTCTTGTCGTACGAAGTGATGGCGACTTTTTTGTTGCCCTTGTTTCTTGCGGCGATGCTCACGGTGTTGTTCCACCCGGTCAACGACTGGATCGCAAAGCGATGCCGCGGCCGCACGAGAATCGCCGCCGCCCTGACGACCTTATTGATCCTCCTAGCCGTGCTCTTGCCGTCGTTGGCCTTGGGAGGCTTGGCCGTTTCGGAGTCGTCGGACTTGTTTAGACGTCTCGATCGCGACGACATCTCGCGCAAGATCGCGATGCTCCAAAATCGCCTCTCGCTCGGGCCCCCTCCCGCGCCGGTGATGGGGGCCTTAGATCGGATCGATCGATCGCTACATCGGGTCGAAGAGCTTCCTCGTAGCTTGCTCGAAGCTGCGGAAGAACGCTCACGCTTGATCGAAGAAGCACAGAAGCAAATGAAGATCGACAGCGATCTCATTCAAGAAAAGCTCGGCTTCGGCGAAGGCCCTGCCCAGCCGTCGGACGCCGCAGCCGTTCCCCCGCCGCAGTTGAAAGCGGCTTGGAACACTTGGGTCGCCGCTTGGAGCGAGCCGAAGCCGGCCCCTTCCGATGTCGAGGCCTGGGAAGCGGCTTGGCGAAAGTCGTACCTCGCGCTCGACGCCTTTCGCAACGAGCTCCTCGGCGGGCCTCTGGCTGCCGCCGTGAAGCGGTTCGTTAATCTAGAGCCCGATCAACTCGACAAGCTGCTCGATCGGGCACGCTCCGCCGCCGGCCCCTTGGCGCTCGGCACGACTCAATACGTCGGCGGTCTCCTGGTGCAACTCATCATCGGTTTGGTCGTGATGCTGATCAGTTGCTACTACTTTCTTGCCGACGGCCGCGCGATGCTCGCCTCGCTGACCTTGCTCACGCCGCTCGACTCGAAGCATGTCGAAAAGCTGCTCGCGGAGTTCGGCAACCTCACGCGCGCCGTCGTGTTGTCGATGTTCCTTGCAGCGCTGGCGCAGGGCTTTCTTGCCGGCATCGGCTATCTCTTCGTCGGGCTCGATTCGATCTTCCTCCTCACGCTGTTGACGATGCTCTTCGCGCTGCTGCCGCTCGTAGGAGCGACGGCCGTATGGGGCGGCTGCTCGCTCTGGCTCTATTTCATCGACGGCCGGCCCGGCGCAGCGATCGGTCTCGCGATCTACTGTGCGATCGTCGTTTCGCTCGCCGATAATCTGATTAAGCCCTTGGTGCTGCAAGAACGCTCGAACATGCATCCTCTGCCGGCATTGCTGAGCGTGTTGGGGGGAGTCGAAGCGCTCGGGCCGATCGGTGTTTTCGTCGGGCCGATGGTGCTCGCGCTGCTACACACTCTGTTGGTGATGCTCCGAACGGAGTTGGCGAACTTCGAGAAGCGCAAGACGTAGTAGAGCGTAACCGCGCGTTGTCGGGCATCGAAGCGTGGCCGCGTCGGTCTCGCACTAAACCCCCGATTTCGAGCTTGTGGCAAAACGCGAAACGGGGCTAAGATGCGACCCGCCGGGGGCATGCGACGGTACGCGAAGCTATTTCGCGCACCGTTGAACACACATCCCAGTCGCCGGTTTTACGCTGTTTTAGCCCCTTCGCACGTTGAGTTCACTCCCCCTTACAACTGCGCTGCACGGCAACGTCGCAGGAGTCGTTTAATGAATGCTTTGGTACTCATGCTGATTCCGGCGACGCTCGGCGTCGACTTCGGTTGGGAACGTCAGCCGGACAATTCCATCGAGTACATCGTGCAGATCGAGCCCGAGGCGGTCGAGTCGATGAAGACCGGCACGGAGCTGATCAGCAGCTTGCCGCCGGCGCTGCGCAACATTCGCGACTATCGGATTCGCGTCGGCCGCGATCGGCTGCCGAACCAAAATATCATCCCTCCGGAAATCAATTCCAATCCTGCGGTGGGATCGAATCGCTCGACGATCGGCAACGCGCCGATGAATGCGCCGAACAACTATCCGGCCTCGACCTATACGCAGAACAACGGCGCGTTCGTCAACAACTCCGCAACTCCGCAAACGCTCTCGCAACAGCAACTCGCCTCGGCTCAACCGACGCAATACAACAATCAACCGAACTACAACAACACGCCCACTGGGCTCGGTCCGACGACGAGCAACGTCGCGGGCATGAGCAACGTCACCGGCACGCCGACGGTTCCGACCTCGACGAGCGGCTTCCCGTTGCAAACGTCGAACGCCACGTATCCCGCCACGAACTATCCGACCAACACAAACAACCAGTACCTCGGAAACCTTCCGCCGCCGCCGGGAACTTACCCGAACAACGCTTACCCGGCCGGCTCCGCACAGCAGCCGGGCTACAACCAACCCGCCTATAATCAACCCAACTACAATACGCAGCCCGGCTACAACAATCAGCCGAACTACAACAACCAACCGTCGTACAATCAGCCGGGCTATCCGCAGCAGCAAACGAATCCGCAATACGGTCAACAGCCGCCGCAATATCTGGCGTCGAATCCCGGACCTGCGGTTCCGAACTTGTACGGCCCCGGCCTCGGCGACCCACGCTCGTTCGGTGCGGCGAAGCCGAGCATCACCGATCCGGCCAACCCCGCCGGAACGGCCGGTTTCGGCAACCCGCAATTCGCCGGTCAGCCGACGAACGGATTTCCGCCGGGCACGCAATTCACGCAACCGGGCGCGAACACGATGGGCACCTATCCACAGGGCCAGTTCGCCGGCGCGCCTCCGCTCGGTGTGAATCCCAATTTGTTGCTGCCGAACGGTCAACTCGCCGGCAATCAGCCGCCGCTCAATCCGCAATTCACGAACGCCGCGAATACCGAAAATCGCTCCGGTTCCGATCCGCATCAGTCAGGAGCCGCAGGACGCACGACGGCCGCCGAGCAGCAATCGCAATGGGTCTCGCTGACGTTCACCTTGGTCGCGCTCTTCGCTTCGATCGGCGCCAACTTCTACTTCGGTTGGACGACCTATCACCTGCGTGAACGCTATCGCATGATGCTCGTCGACCGAGCGACGTATTAACGGATCTAAATTCGGAGTTCGTCGATTCTCCGCATTTGATTTTTGCCGTAAGAATTTTCTCTTTCGGTTATCCCGTTCGCTTGAGCTGCTTCAGTAGCTCGTCGGCCCGTCGGGTCTCGATCTCTTCGAGGAAGCGCACTTCACCGGCTTGTGCGACCGCCACGATCCGTCCGTCGCAAAACGCGATCGAGTTGCCCGTCACGGCCGGCAAGCGCGGCCCAGGCAGAATGATCCCCGTGAGGTTCAGCGGATCGGCCGCCGAGAGAATCAGCCATTGCTTCTCCGCCCCTGCTTCGACCTGCTCTTCGCGGACTTTGCGAACTTGTTCGACGGCGTCGCCGAGCGCGAACTGCTCCCCTCCGACTCCCGCAATGAAGCGCCCGCCCCGAATCTCGCCGCGCGCTTCCATTCGCCGATACTGACTCACCAGCGCCCACCACGGCGGCGCACAGGTCTCGCGTTCGAGTAAGTCGCGGAATACGATTCCCCAACGCTTCAACAAGTGCCAAGCCCATTTCACCACGCGCTCCTCCGGGCTCACTTCCAGCAGCGCACCCGGGAACAGCGACCAGCGGCCGGCCATCGTGCAACTTCCCGTTCGTCGACGTCGCGAGCGCAAGCGAACGCGCGACGACCGCTTTTGCTCATCGGCCGTCAACGCTCGCACCGCGCCGAAAGCGTCGGACGAGGCGAGCCCTTGCGCGGCGAGCTCATAAAGCCCCATGTCTAAGTGGTCGGGAAGTAGACCGGTGAGCGCTACTAGATCGTGATAGAAGAGCGCGCCGCGTGCCCGGAGCACGTCGAGCACATCGAGCGCGTTGCCGCGCAGCGGTACTTCTTCGAGATTGCGATCCGGCGGAACGAGCCACGCGATATCGGTACGCGCCGCCAGCGCGATCGGCATCACGCGATTGAGCCCGACCGCGCTGGGGCCGGCTTCTTCGTCTCTGCGCGGCGGCTTGAGTCTCCCCCACATCACTTCACCCGAAAGGGAAAGCTCATCGAGCCAGAGTGGGTCGTAGTCGGTGACGCGACTCGCCAGCACGCGCGATTCCCAAGCTCCGGCCGGAATTTCGAGTCCTTCGAGTTGTTCGATGACCTCGCGCAACCCGGCGCGGCCACGCAACCGGACCTCGCCCGTCAGCCGCTGATGTCGCAAGAGAAACCGTAAGTAATCGCTCGGCTCGACCGGTTTGATCTGCTTGCGCAAGCCATCGAGAGTCATGCGATGGATCCGCGCGAGCAAGCGTCGATCGCACCACTCCGGATGCTTTTCACCGGCCGCTGCAGCCGCTTGGCCGGCCGGCGTGAACGAGCCGCGGAGCACGACCCCTTCTCCTTCGAGCGACTCGAGCGCGGCGCCGACCGCCGAGATGTCGAACCCCAGTCGCTCGGCAAGTTGCGGCACCATGATCGGCCCCAAGCACGGCATCCAGCCGCGCAGCGCAACGATCAGCGCAGCGCTCCGCTCGGTCGCAGTATCGTCGCCGGCAGGCAATTCGGGCTCGAACCGCGCATCCGCATAAATCGCTTTCGCGAGCGACGCTCGTTCGGCGGCGACCCAAAACCGTCGGCCTGCCGCGGTCGTCGCCGTTAGGGCGCGCTTCGCTCGTCGCAACGGCTCGAACATTTCGCGCCAAGGCGCGCCGTCGACTTCCGAAACGACGACCATACTCAATAGAGCGTCGTGCAGTTCATCGGGATCGCGAACCGTCGGCCATGCATCCGCGCACACTTGCTCGATCGCCGCAGGCTCGAGCCTGCCGAGATCCCGTACGGCATCGATCGTGACACCGCGCCTCGTGGCGACGGCCCGAGCTCGGCGTTCTTCGAGCGGCGCGTCGTCGAGGAATGCGTAGGGATTCGCGTTCACCAGTTCGTGGCTCATCGGCGACGGCTCGCGCGTATCGATCGCGACGAACTCGATCTTGCCGGCGTGGTAATCGTCGAGCGTGCCGAGCCAGCGCTTTAGGTCCATCGCTTCGGTATGGCAATCGTGAATCGTTTGCCGCACGAGGGGATGATCGGGAATGTCGATGTCGCCGTGATGGTTCTCGAAGCAACCGGTCTTCGCAGGAAATACGGCGGCAAGAAAGTCGTCGGCCTTGAAGCGCTGCATGTGCGGCGGGACTTTCTTCCCGGCTTTCATCCGTGCGACGACGAGAGCCCGCGAGGCATTCCAACGCCAGCGCGTTTCGAACATCGGCGCGGCCAGCAACGCCTGAGTCAGCAGATACTCACCGTTCCCGCTATTGAGCATCTTGAAGAGTGCATCGATCGGGAAGCTATGTTGCGGACCGATCGCGAGGACGAAGCCGTCGTCGTCGGCCGAGGCTTGGAGCTCGAAATCGAACGAGCGGCAGAATCGCTTGCGCATCGCGAGCCCCCAGGCGCGTGTTACCCGTGCACCGAGCGGTGCATGGATGACGACTTGCATTCCGCCCGACTCGTCGAAGAACCGCTCGAACAAGATCTTCCAGCGTGTGGGAATGAACCCGACCGCGGCTTTCTGCGCCGCGATATAACGGACGACTTGCTGCAATGCCCACTCTTCCGTCGGGCACTCGCGCTGCAACCATTCCAGCGCCTCGCGCGTGTCGACGTTCGGCGGATCGGAGTCACCGCCGGCGGTCGAGGTTCCTCGTTCCGGAAGCGGCGGCAGCGGCGGCGCGAGCGCTACGGCCGTGCGGTGTTCGTCGTCACGGCTGGGAAACGATTCGGCGTCGTCGTCCCCCTCGAAGAACGAGCGTTGTTGCTTGCTCGAGGGGCCGCGCGCGAGAATCGCGTAGTCTTCACGAAACTGCGAAGCCTCTCGGGTCTTCGTCGCCGCCGGTTCGCCGAGATGCACGCGCTCGCCAAGCGCTTGCCGCAAGAGCGAGACTTCGGTGGAGAGTTCGTCGGTGCGGCCGGGGGCTTCGCCGAGCCAAAACGGGATCGAGGCCGGGGCACCATGCGCATCGTTGACGACGACCTCGCCGCCGCGCACATATTTAATTCGCCAGGAAGTATTGCCGAGTTGAAACACATCGCCGGCGAGGCTTTCGATCGCGAAGTCTTCGTTGACCGAGCCGAGCACCGTGCGGTCTTCCTCCGTCACCACGCGGTAGTCGGCAAGTTCGGGAATCGCGCCGCCGTTCATGAGCGCGGTCAGGCGGGCGTGTCGGCGCGGTCGGACCTTGCCGTTCACGACGTCGCGGAAGATATGCATCCCGTGCTTTTGCGAGACCGACATCCCTTCGTGCAGCAGCTTCACGATCTCGTCGAATTCGCCCCGTCCCAGATCGCGAAACGGCCACGCGCGTCGGCACATCGCAAAGAGCGCGTCTTCGTCCCATTCGTCGCTCGCGACGGTCGCCGTGATTTGTTGTGCGAGGATGTCGAGCGGCTTCTGCGGGATCTCGATCGTGTCGAGTCGTCCGCAGCGCGCGGCCCTGAGCAGCGCCATGCATTCCACGAGCTCGTCGCGCGTGAGCGGAAACAGCCGCCCCTTCGGGACGACGCCGAGCGAGTGTCCCGAGCGGCCGATCCGCTGCAGAAATGTCGCGATCGAGCGGGGCGAGCCGATCTGAATGACCAAGTCGATATAGCCGACGTCGATTCCCATTTCCAAGCTCGCCGTCGCGACGACCGCTTTGAGCTCGCCGTCTTTCAAACGCTGCTCGGCCGAATGGCGCATCTGTCGCGAGAGGCTGCCGTGGTGGCTGGCAACCGCTTCTTCGCCGAGCAACTCCGCCAAATGATGCGTCACGCGCTCCGCGAGCCGGCGCGTGTTGACGAACACGAGCGTGCTGCGGTGCGACTGAATCAAGCCTACGATCCGCTCGTAAACTTCGCCCCATTGTTCGTGCGAGCAAACCGCTTCGAGCTCCGACGGCGGGACTTCGATGCCGAGATCGAGCGTGCGCAAGTGCCCGACATCGACGATCTCGCAGCGCGGCACATTATCGGCATCGACGTTGCCGGCCCCGATCAAGAACCTTGCGATCTCGTCCATCGGGCGTTGCGTGGCCGAGAGGCCGATCCGCGTCGGTGCTTTGCCGCCGTCGGAAGCCAGGCATAAGGCGTCGAGTCGTTCGAGCGTGAGCGTGAGGTGCGAGCCGCGTTTGTCGCGCGCGAGAGCATGGATTTCGTCGACGATCACGGTCTTCACGCTGCGCAGAATCTCGCGGCTCTTCGACGACGTGAGCAACAGATAAAGCGACTCCGGTGTCGTGACCAAAATCTGCGGCGGCCGCTTCACCATCGCTTGTCGTTCGGAAGCCGGCGTGTCGCCGGTGCGAACGGCGACCCGAATCGGCAGCGGATTCAGGCCCTCGGCCTTAGCGGTTTCTTCGATCTCCAGAAGCGGCAGTACGAGGTTGCGACGAATATCGTTGCTCAAGGCTTTGAGCGGCGACACATAGAGCACATCGACCGCGTCGCGTAGATCGCCTGCGAGCGCCGAGCGCAGCAGCCGATCGAGCGGCACCATAAAGGCCGACCTCGTCTTGCCGGAGCCGGTCGGTGCGGCGATGAGCGTATGCCGCCCGGAAGCGATCGCCGGCCAACCGAGCCGCTGCGGATCGGTCGGGGCGCGGAACTTTTCGAGGAACCAACGACGGAGAACGGGATGGAAGTTGTCGAGCGACATCGGTGCGTTCACCCATCTAAGATCGAAGTCGACGAAGCCACGGCGGGAAAAGCGTCAGTGAACTTCTGTATCCCATTCGATCGTTTTTCAATGCTCGCGTGAAGTACCGCGACCGGCCGGCAAGGGTTATCCGCCGAGCGTTGTAGATCGCTATTCGTTTCTGAAACCGCTGCAACCGGCCTAGTTACGGCGAATTCCCCGGCTTGAAGGGTTCGGACGAAGTTCGTAGAATGTTCGTTTCTCGGCAGAAGCGCCTTTCGCGTCAATGAGCCGGTTTTTTATCGCGCCCCAGCACTAGATCGTGTCCGTTGGGGTCGCGTGATCGATTTTCGGAGACTTTGAAGATGACGATGGACAAGAGCTTGCGTATCCGTGCCGGAAGCACGCGGTCGCGCAACGTGTTGACCCGAGCCGAGCGGATCGAGCAAATGAAGGGAGCCGATACCTTCGCTGAAGATTCGACGCGCCCTTACGGGCTGCCGAAGACCCGCGTCGTGAAGCTCTCGATGAAAAAGAAGAAGAAGGTCAAGGAAGCGGAAGAAGACGATCCGAAGGCCGCCAAGGGTGCGAAGCCGGCCGCCGGCGCGAAGCCCGCTGCTGCCGCAGCCAAACCGGCCGCCGGTGCGAAGCCTGCCGCCGCCGCTGCTGCCAAACCGGCCGCAAAGCCTGCCGCTAAGAAGTAATCGCTCGAAAAAATACTCCGAAGTCGTGCCGCCGGCTTGGTCGTGCGGCGCATCGATCGGACGGTGTACGATGGAAGAGCCGCGTTCGGCAGCGGAGCGAATCTACTACGGTTCGCTTTGCCGCCGAGCGCGGCTTTTCGCACGTATCGACAACTCCTGAGGACTCTCGCGATGCGCGTGAAGCTCGAATACGGAAAGACCGGGCTCGAAGTCGAGTTGCCGAGTGAGCGAGTCGTACGCACGCTGGCGTATAAGAACGCCGTGCCGACGGCTGAGCCTGAGCTTGAGTTGGAGCGGGTGCTGCGCGAGCCGATCGGTTCTCGTGCGCTCGGCGAGCTTGCGCGCGGGCGTAAGAGCGCGTGTATTCTCATTTGCGACCGTACGCGACCGGTGCCGAATGAGCTGCTGCTGACCCCGATTTTGCGCGAGCTCGAAGCGGCCGGCATCGCCCGAGAACGGATCACGATTCTCGTCGCGACCGGTTTGCATCGGCCGAATGAAGGAGAAGAGCTCGTCGAGCTTGTCGGCCGGCGAATCGCAGAGACGTATCGTTGCGAGAATCATTTCGGTAAAGATCGGGACTCGCATACCTACCTCGGCGATAGCCCGCACGGCGTCCCCATTTGGATCGATTCGCGCTACATCGACGCCGAACTCAAGATCACGGTCGGCTTGATCGAGCCGCACTTCATGGCCGGCTTCTCGGGCGGCAGGAAGCTCATCTGCCCCGGCATTGCGGCATTGGAAACGATCAAGGCTTGGCATAGTCCTCGGTTTCTCGAACACCCCAACGCGACGAGCGGAGTGCTGGCGGGGAATCCGGTGCATGAAGAAAACACCTGGATCGCAAAGAAGGCCGGGTGCGACTTCATCGTCAACGTCGTGATCGACGCCCTGCGTCGGCCGCTTTGCTTCGTCGCCGGCGATATGATCGAGGCGTTCGAGGCCGGTGTGCGATTCGTGCGCGGCGTGGTCGTCGACACGATGCCGGCCGAAGCGGATATCGTCGTCACGAGCGGGGCGGGCTATCCGCTCGACACGACGTTTTATCAAGCCGTCAAAGGAATGGTCGGCGCGATGTCGGTCGTGCGGCAAGGTGGGACGATCATCATCGCCGCCGGCCTGACGGAAGGGATCGGTAGTCCCGAGTTTTGCGGACTGTTCGACGACAACGGGACGCTCGAAGGTTTCGTCGAGCGGATCGTCACGACCGATTACTTCGTGATGGATCAATGGCAGATGGAAGAACTTGCCAAAGTGCGGCGCAAGGCGAAGGTGAAGATCGTGAGCGATGGCTTGCCGCGCGCGACGCTCGATCGGTTGTTCGTCGAGAGTGCGGAGAGCGTCGAGGCGGCCGTCGCAGCATCGCTCGCGGAGTACGGCGCCGAAGCGACGATCGCCGTGATTCCGAAGGGGCCGTACGTGCTGGCCCAAGTCGGCGCGTAGATGCGCCGCTTGCGAAGCCGCGCTATTCCGGTTTTCCGAAGGTTGCGAGTTCGTCGCCGCTGAGGCGAAACAAGCGCCAGTCGGTCATCTGCTTCGCTCCGAGCCCTTCGTAGAAACGAATCGCCGGCTCGTTCCAATCCAGCGCCGTCCATTCGACCCGACCGCAACGCCGCTCGACGGCGATCTCGGCGATCCGTTTCAGCAAGAGCTTGCCGAGCCCGACTCCGCGTGCCGCCGGGCGAACATACAGATCTTCCAAATACAAGCCAGGACGACCGACGAAGGTCGAGTAGTTGTGAAGGTATAAGGCGAAACCCAGCGGTTCGTCGTCGACGGTGCCGAGCAGGGCTTCGCAATAAGGTCGCGGGCCGAAGAGGGCTGCCCGTAAGTCGGCTTCCACGGCAACGACCGCGTGCCGGAGCCGTTCGTAGTCGGCTAGCTCGCAAATGAGCGTATGCAGCAATGGGATATCGTCGGGAAGAGCCGCACGGACGGCGAGAGCAGGCATCGATCGATTCCGAAGTCGAATAAATAAAAAAGGGCCCTCGACACGGCTGTCGAGGGCCCTTGGATTCTATTGCGCAACTGCGCGATCCGAAAGTCAGGTAGATCGCGAGATGCTTGACGGAAGCGTAGTCGTTAGCGAATGCCCGACGTCGGCGACGCGGACATCATCGAAGCGGAGTGCATCGACAACGGGTTCCGAACGGCCGCGTGAACCGGTGAGGAGTTTGCCCATTCACGTTGCGGTTCGTAGCGACGCGTGAACGGAGTCGTCGTCGGCACGGGGCGGAACTCGTTCGGGAAGAACGTCTCGGCGACGGTCTTCAAGAAGCGGCATTCCATCGAATCGGCGTTTTCGGTAACCACGCGATCGAGCAGTTCACGCATCATCGCTTTGCCGCGCGGCCAACGAACATCGACCACGGTCGAGGCGTCTTCGAGGAGTTGATAGATGCGTGCGCGAGTGAGCCGCATCCGCATCGCTGCTTTGCGAACGCTCAAAGCAGGGCCGTCGAAGCCGAGGCGGCCGCGCAACATCGTGGCCGTTTGCGTTCCGGCATCGACGTCGATTTGCTCGATGATCGGTTCGACCAAGGCTTGACGAAGCAACTCGCTGGACGGCAGCGACTTGGCGCCGATCAGTTCTTGCATCCGCATTTCCAAGCGTTCGATTCGTTCCGGAGTGAGACGCACTTGCACTCGCCCGTCGGTCGGCTGACCGTCGAGCTGCGAATGCAGCTGGCCGAAAATCGTGACGACGCAACGGACTCGCTTCTCGCCGTGCGTTTTCAACTTGCGAATTTCAGCAAGCGTCAGGCCGGCGTAGGTCTCGAGCGGAACGCTCCAAATGACGCGCGGAAGCTCGTGCAACGAAGCGGCGAAGCAACCGAGAGGTTCGTGGCCCAAGCGATGCGTGATGATCGTCGAGCGCCAGGTGGCCCAAGTGACTTCCGAGATATTCGAAGGGTCGCCGATATGGGTGACGGTCGTTGCGGGAGCCCCCACGGCAACCGAGGTGATTTGCGGTGCGACATCCTCCAAGCGTTCTTTCTGCAGCTCTTCGGTATGCAGAGCTCGGTCGAGCAACTTGAGAAGCGAAAGCATTTTCTTTTGGCCGATGCCGGGCACCGCTGCGAGCGAGTCGTAAGGGGTGCGCAGCAAATCGCCGAGGGAGCGATGTAAGAGAGCTCGCGGAAGCCGACGATCGGCCGGGAGAGCCCAATCGTAAAGCGGATGATTCAACTGGGGGGCGTAGCGATCAGTGAGCAGCAGATTGCGAATCTTCTCGAAGCGGGCGGCTAGTTCGAAACGCATTTGCCGAGGGGAAGCTGAATGCTTAATCATGTGCGGGACTCCTGCCCAAAAAACCAGCATCGATCGTCGTGAAACTATGCATCCGCCTGTCGTAAGTCGTTTGGATTCACGATCTTCCAACGACATGGAGACTGTTAGGCAAAGTCTGTGCCAAAAATCACTATGCCCGAATTAAAGATCGGCTTACTTCCCGTTTGGGTTCCATGAGCTTCCTATGCGAGTAGCGATATTCGAGACAGCATGAAATAAGGACTCGAAGATTGGGGTAGTCATTCACGGTCGAAGCGGCGGCATGCTCACGCGGAGAAAATTTGCGCGCGCGTCGTAGGTATCCCGAAGCGACGGAACCGCACATAATCAACCCGCTAACAATCCGCCGGCCCGCGCTGAATGGATCAAACTGCTGAGTTGATCAAGCGTGGCCACCGCTGCTCGTTCATCTGCCCCACCATCCGCCTCAATCACACTTGGGAGGACATGCCGATGTCGCTCGATCGTCGCGAGTTTATGAATCGTTCTTTGGCTGCGGGCATGGTCGCCGGATGCGCGACGTTTACCGGCTACGAAAAGAAAACGCGCGCCGCGAGTCCGAACGAGAAGATCGTGGTCGGTGTGATGGGGCTCGGCCGAGGCAAGCAACTCGTCGACACGTTCTCGCAGAGTCCGAACGCGATCGTCGAGTACGTTTGCGATGTCGATTCGCGCCGCTTGCCGGCCGCCGCCAGCTTGGTGACGAAGAACGGCGGCAATACGCCGCAACAGATCGGCGACTTCCGCAAGATTCTCGACGATAAGAAAGTCGACGCACTCGTCATCGCGGCTCCCGACCATTGGCACGCTCCCACCACGATCTTGGCTTGCAATGCCGGGAAGCATGTCTACTGCGTAAAGCCGGCGAGCCACAACGCACAAGAAGGGGAATGGATGGTGCAAACGGCGCGGAAGCAAAACCGCGTCGTGCAACTCGGGACGCAGCGCCGCAGCATGCCGTCGTATATCGAAGGGATCAAGCGACTGAAGGCCGGGGCGATCGGCAAGCCGCTCTTGGCGCGATCGTTCTATTTCAATCCTCGCCCGAGCATTAAGAAGGGGGCCGATGCCGCGGTGCCCGAGTGGTTGAACTACGACTTGTGGCAAGGCCCGGCGCCGGAGCGCGGTTATCGCGACAACGTCGTTCATTACAACTGGCACTGGCTCTGGCATTGGGGAACGGCCGAGCTCGGCAACAACGGCATTCACATGATCGACATTTGCCGCTGGGGCCTGGGGGTCGACTATGCGCAGCACATCACGACCGGCGGCGGCCGCTATCGCTACGACGATGATCAGCAAACGCCCGACACGAGCATCACGACGTTCGATTTCGGCGGCCAATCGATCTGTTGGGAAGGGCGCAGCTTCTACAAACCGATCGATAACGAGATCAAATACGAAGCGGCGTTCTTCGGCGAAAACGGCTCGATGACGTTCGATCAGACGAAGTACAAAGTCTACGATGCCGACGGCAAGGTGATCGAAGAAGAGAAGTTCACCGGGGGCGACGCACCGCACATCGAGAATTTTCTCGCTTGCGTGCGCGACGGTAAACGCCCGAACGCCGACATCGAAGAAGGGCACAAGAGCACGCTCTTATGCCATCTCGGCAACATGGCCTACCGCACCGGCCAAGCGATCACGCCCGACCCGACGACGCATAAGCCGAACAACGCCGATGCGCAAAAAATGTGGGGCCGAGAGTATCGCGCCGGGTGGGAACCGAAGGTGTAGTGAAGTTTACTATCGCTATGGCAAGCCCGGCACGCTTTTCACCGGGATCGGTGCCAGCGCTGTGAGAACCTTGTCGTCCCAATGCGGCGATAGGTCGCGGATGCGGTCGCGGTTGATTCGCCACCAGGCTGCCGCCGCGGTCTGTTTCCACGGATGGAGCATCACCAGCGATTCAAGCGCCTCGGCGATCGCGCGGGCCGTGCGTGGTCGCTCGTCGGGATCCTTGGCGAGGCATTGCGCGACGATCCGATCGAGTTCCGGCGGGATCGCTTGCCGCGCGACCGACGACGTCAGCGGGGCCGGTTGATGCAAGGTTTGGTTGAAGAGTTCGAGATCGGAATCGCCGGTGAATAGATCGCGGCCCGTGAGGAGCTTGAAAGCCACGACGCCGATCGAATAGACGTCGCCTCGGGCATCGGTCGAATAGGGAGCTTTCAGCCGTTCCGGAGCCATGTAAAGCGGCGTGCCGACGAGGCTGCGCGACGAGCGCGTGGTGTCGCTCGCGCTTTCCGGATCGGATTGCTTGGCGAGGCCGAAGTCGAGCACCTTGACGAAGTCGGCCTCGCCGCCGATCAGGCAGAGCATGAGATTATGCAGCTTCACATCGCGATGAATGAGCCCCAGGTCGTGGGCTTCGGCAAGCGAGGCACAAGCTTGGTAGAGAATGTGCAGCGCTCGAGGGAGCGGCAGATAGCCGTCGACGAGGAGCACTTGCGAGAGCGTGAGGCCGCGCAAGTATTCCATCGCGCAATAAAACTGACCGTTTTCGGTTCGGCCGTAGTCGTAGATCTCGATCGTGTTCGGATGCGAGAGCCTCGCCGCGAGCTTCACTTCGCGCTCGAACCAAGCGAGCGTCTGATCGTTGACGAGATCCGGCCTGATGATCTTCACGGCCGTCGGTCGCTTGAGGAGCGCATGCTGCGCGCGATAGACCCGACCCATGCCCCCTTCGCCGATTTGAATGTCCAAGAGATACGAGCCGATGAGCGGCTGTGCGGCCAAGCGATGTCGCAAGCGCGCGTTCGACCACGACGACCAGACGATCGCGCCGAACGTACCGACCAGGAGAACCATCGCGATCACGACCATGATGCCGGTGTAGTGCAATGCGGAGAGGGCTTCGGAGCGTTCGATCTCGACGCAGAGCCCGAAATCGTCGGCGGCGCGCCAGCGCGAAGCACCGAGCACCGTGACTCCGCGATAGTCGCGATAACTTTCGGACACGACTCCGTCGAGGCCGTTCACGGCGCGCATGATCGCTTGCGGGCGATAGTGGGCGAAATACGGATCGACGCTCTTGTGGCCGCGCGTGAGATCGCCGCAGGGATCACGAAGTGAGAAGTTGAGAACGGTCGCATCTTCCGCTTTCAGCAGACCGAGCCCGATTAGTTGGTCGCGAAACCGGCTCTCGGAAAGCATCCGACCGTTGCGATCGAACGCGTAGGCTTCCCCGGTCGCTTGCGGGCGAAACTTGGCGAGCATCGTGTTGAGGGTGTCGACGAGCGAGGGAAGGCCGACGAACAGGATGCCGGTTACTTCTCCTTCGTCCGTCTTTCGGATCGGTACGAGCACGCCGATCAACGGCTTGCCGAGTGAAAACCAATCCTTACCGGCCAACTGCTCACATTGATGCGGCATCAGCAGCAGGCTTTCGCCGGCGAGGACCCGCGGAAATGATTCTGCAAAGATCTTAGGCGGGATCGGCTTCGTTGCCGTCACCGGAGCGGTGGTGAAAAGGGATCGCGCTTGCCGATCCCAAAGGACGAACTCGGCATCGGATCCGGCTCGCTTGCGGAGCGTTTGGACGATCCGTTCGTCGGCGTCGGTGTTGAGCGGCGAGGGATCGGCGGTCGCCGGGTTCGTCGCCGGTGCAACGACCCGATCTTCGGCCAAAAGCGGTTTGAGCTGCGCTTGAACGTCGGGTTCGGCAACCCAGGCTTGCGCTTGATGACGTCGGCTGTCGATCCAGTTCGTGACTGAGGTATCGGCCGCGTTGAGCAGCGTGTCGAGCTCCGCTACGGAAGAGCGTTCGATGACGTCGGCGATATGTCCGCGCAGCCAAAACGTCATGCCGACGAGCACGACGATAGCGACCGCCGCCCCTAACGCGAGCTGCCCCGAGAGCCCAAGCCGGAGAGCCCAGCGATAAAAAGCGCGACTCACGGTGCCGAGCGACGAGTGGGAGCGCGAGGGCTTGGAGTCGTTGAAGATCCGATCGACGACGCTCCTGCGGCGGGCCGGAATGATCGTCGCCTCGGAATGATGAGCGAGCAACAGTTCGATCTCGCGGCGTAGCGCTTGGTCGTCGCCGCAAGCTTCGCGCACGAAGCGACTTCGCTCCGCTTCGTCGCGATTGCACGCTTCGAAAAAGACCTCCTTGATCTTCCGTTGCCGTTCTTCGCTCACGTCGCTTCCTCCGCCAGTTCCTTGCGGAGCCACGCGCGGATCATCGTCCATTCCGATTCGACGGTTCGCTTGGAAACTTTCAGCACCGTCGCCACTTCCTCGACGGTCAGACCGCCGAAGAACCGCAACTCGACGATCTTCGCTTGCCGCGCGTCGATGACCGCCAGTTTCTCCAGCGCATCCTCGACCCTGAGCACATCTTCATCATGGCTGATCACCAAAGTGTCGGGATGCAGCGGCTCTCGCTTGCGGTCTCCGCCGCGCTTCCGCCGATTCTTCGCGCGCGCATGATCGACGAGCAATTGCCGCATGATTTTCGCCGCGGTCGCGAAGAAGTGAGCCCGCTGCTCGAAGTTGACGTTCTCATGCTCGACGAGCGCGAGGTACGCCTTATGGACTAAGGCCGTCGGTTGCAGGGTATGGGCTCGGCGTTCGTGCCGAAACTGTCGGCGCGCCATGTCGCGCAACTCGTCGTAGACGAGCGCGAACAACTGATCGGCGGCATGCGTGTCGCCCCGATTCAGTCGTTGCAGTGCTTGCGTGATTTCCGCTTTCGATTCGTCGGCCACGCGCAATCTCCTCGGCTCAAGCGCTTACCCATCCAAGTTTTAGAATCAGCGAGTTGTCCCATCAAAGAGGCGCGATTAGATCGTCATTCTATTTAATTGTCGCGAATTCGGCTGGTTTTCCGCTCCCGACTGCGGGTTTCCCTCGTCGCCGACGCAGTGATTCATAGGGGGCAAGGAAATACGCCCCGAATTGTAACACGGCAGTAGGGGGTGTACCTCCGGAATTGCGAATGCCGTGATGAACCTATTTGAGCCCTTTATTGCGAGTTGATTCGATATGCAATCTTTACTCATTTGTCGAACCCACGGCTTAGACCGAGCTACGGCTGCCGAGGTGGTTGCCGTTGCCGAGAAAGCCGGGGTCTCCCACTTCGGATCATCCTTGGATTCGAGCGCCGAGTTCTTCGGCCCCGACTTCGACCCGCTTCAAGCCGGCTGTGTGGTGGCGCGCCTCGACGCCGATGCCAAGCAGCCGAGCGAGCTATTAGACCGCCTCACGGAGCAACACTCGCCGCTGACGGTCGTTTATCTGCTTGAGAAACCTGTTACCAAGACGATCGTCGACGCCGTGCGAAAAGGGGCCGACGATGTGCTCGATTGGCCCTCGGAACGGGAACGGCTCGCTGCTTCGATCGAACACGCCCTCGCGGCGTCAGTCGACAAGCAACGTCGCCTGAACGACGCGATGAATGCCCAGCGTCGCTTGGCAGAACTTACTGCCGGTGAGCGCGACGTGCTCCAACTGATGCTCAGCGGAAAGGTCAATAAAAGCATTGCGAGCCGCTTAGGTATTGCTTTGCGCACGGTCGAGGCCCGGCGAAAGCGGGTTTTCACGAAGATGGGAACCCGGAGCTTGGCTGAAATCGCCGCGGTGCTGCACGTCGCGGGGCTGTTGTTTGCCTCGGGTATGGTGACACTGACGGGCATTCCTTCTCCGATGGCCCATTAGTTTCAGGTTTGGAAGCCTGTTTTCGCGATGTTTGATTTGCACACGTATTTGAGGCTGGAATTTTAAGTAATTCCAGCCTCAAAGCGTTTCCTAATCGGGACAAAACGGCTTGGGAAACCGCTTATATCGGTTAGGTTTTATCGAACGGTAATTGCCTATTTTCCCACAAAAATCGTACTTTCTATTACTTCGTCGAAATATCCTCTCCCGCAATCCGGCCACATCTTATTACACTAGGAGAGAAGTGTGGCGGTAGAGCTTGCGCACGCCGTAGGGATTCTCATGGGTTCCACGTCGTACGCGGCCTTTTCGTCACGAATTGCGTATTCGGCAAACGGGCCCGAACTTACCAAGTCTTGATCCGTATTGGACGAAGAGGAGCAATGCTGGCGGCGCGCCTAGGCGATTGTCTTTTGAAAACAATCCAGTAACGCCGGCAGAATTCCGCCTGTGAGTCGCATAGGATTCTGGTCGTGACGGTCCCGCTGTTGTGCTTCCGAAACCGAATTGGTATCCGTACCCACGAAAGATTGACGCACCAAAATCAGCCTCAGCCGAGAGAGCCGGCAAGCCCGACCCGCCCGTAAGCCTCCCTGCGACCCGAGATCGAGCCGACTCCGTTCGGTTCATCCAGGTCGTCACCCAACGATACCGAACCGCCGTCGAACCGTTTTCGCTTTCAAATTTCACGCTCCCAGACGAGTATTCCGGCCTGACACGTTAGAAGCCTTCCCCGCCGTTCACGACCGCGCAAGCTGCTTCGCAGGCCTTTCAAGATGAATTGGAATTAACATGGCCCTGTTCACCGACGAAGCGGAATCTCCCGCTTCCGACGAGTCGCAACACGATTTCAACAGCGCAAGCGCCGGCTTCGTCGAGGCGCTCTATGCGGATTACCTGAACGACCCGAATTCCGTTTCGCGTGATTGGCAACGGTTCTTCTCGCAGATCGCGCCGCATGAATGGCCGCAGCCGCAACTCGGCCCGTCGTTCGAGGTACGCAGCGTATTCAATCCGCCGTCCGACGACTCCGGCGCGCATGGCGCTGCGTCCAACGGTGCCACGCTCGAGGGCCAGGTCACGGCCCGCCCCGGCGTCGATATGGCCGTGCTGCAAGACCGCGTCGACCAAATGGTTCGGGCCTTCCGCGTGCGCGGCCACATGGTCTCTACGCTCGATCCGCTCGGCCTGCCGCGCCCACCGCAACCCGAGCTCGAGCCCGAATACTACGGCTTTACCGAAAGCCAGCTCGATATGTCGCTGTCGACCCGCACGATCAAGGGGCCGAAAAAGCGGACGCTCCGCGAGATCGTCGGTTGCATGCGCAACACGTATTGCCGCCAGATCGGTGTGCAGTTCATGCACATCGATAACTATCGGGTCCGCCAGTGGTTGCAAGACCGCATGGAAGGGACCGAAAACCGCTTAGAGATGCACCGCAAAGAGCAGCTTCGGATTCTTACGAAACTCACCGATGCCGTAATCTTCGAAGATTTCCTTGCCAAGAGCTTTCTCGGAGCCAAGAGCTTTTCGCTCGAAGGAGCCGAAAGCCTCATTCCGCTATTGGATATGGCGATCGAACGTTCGGCCGAGCATGGGGTGCAAGAAGTCGTGCTCGGCATGGCGCATCGCGGCCGCTTGAACGTGTTGGCGAACATCATGGGCAAGAGCCCGCGCCGGATCTTCCGCGAATTCGCCGACGTCGATCCGGAACTCCACCTCGGCCAAGGAGATGTGAAGTACCACCTCGGTCATAGCGCCGATTGGATCACGAGCACCAACCGCAAGGTTCACTTATCGCTCTGCTTCAATCCGAGCCATCTCGAATTCGTCGGCCCGGTCGTGCAAGGTCGGCTCCGCGCGAAACAAGACCGCATCAACGACACGCAGCGCGAACGAGGTCTTGCGATCGTGATCCACGGCGACGCCGCATTCGCCGGCCAAGGGATCGTGCAGGAGATGCTCAACATGAGCGAACTTGCCCCGTACTCGATCGGCGGCACGCTCCACATCATCATCAACAACCAGATCGGCTTCACGACTCCGCCGGAAGAGTCGCGCTCGTGTGCCTACTGCACCGACGTGGCGAAGATGCTTCAGAGCCCGTTGTTCCATGTCAACGGCGAAGATCCGGAAGCGGTGGCGCAGGTCGTGCAACTCGCGATCGACTTCCGTCGCGAGTTCAAACGCGACGTCGTGATCGATATGTATTGCTACCGTCGTCGCGGGCACAACGAAGCCGACGAGCCTTCGTTCACGCAACCGCTGTGGTACAAGACGATCGAGCGCACGAAGAACGTCCGCGAAGGGTATCTCGAATATTTACTCAAGATGGACGGTATCTCGCGCGTCGAAGCCGATGCGATCGCGGCCCGACGTCGCGAGCAATTGGAAAAAGATCTGCTCGTCGCGCGCAGTCCGGAAAATAAGCCTCGCCGCGAACCGTGGACCGGTTCTTGGTCGGGCTATGCCGGCGGTGCGGAAACCACGGCCGATGAAGTGAACACCGGCGTCGCCAAGGAAAAGCTGGCGTCGTATTTGGAAAGCCTGGCGACGGTGCCGGCCGACTTTAACGTTCATCCGAAGCTGACCCGATTCTTGGAAGCGCGCCGCGAGATGGCGACCGGCGCGAAGCCGCTCGATTGGTCGGCTTGCGAAGCGCTCGCGCTGGCGACTCTTTCGATCGAAGGCTATCGCATTCGCATGACGGGCCAAGACTCGGAGCGCGGTACGTTCAGCCATCGCCACTCCGTATTGCACGACTATGAGAACGGTCGTCGCTACATGGGGCTTGCGAACCTCTCCCCATCCCAATCGCCGATCGAGATCTGCAACAGCCCTCTCTCGGAAACCGGCGTGCTCGGATACGAATACGGCTATAGCCTGGATTGGCCGCATGGCCTCGTCATTTGGGAAGCGCAGTTCGGCGACTTCGTCAACGGCGCGCAAGTCATCATCGACCAGTTCATCGTCAGCGCCGAAGACAAATGGCGCCGCTTGAGCGGTCTCGTCATGCTGCTGCCTCACGGCTTCGAAGGGCAAGGGCCCGAGCATTCCAGCGCTCGGCTCGAACGCTTCCTGCAGCAAGCGGCCGAAGACAACATGCAGATCTGCAACGCCACGACTCCGGCGCAGTATTTCCACCTGCTCCGCCGCCAAGGGCTGCGGAAGTGGCGCAAGCCGCTGATTATCATGTCGCCGAAGAGCTTGCTGCGCAACGCCAGCGCCTCTTCGACGCTGGAAGAATGTGAAACCGGTTCGTTTCAACGGATCATTCCGGACTCGAACCCGAACCGCGAAAAAGTCGATCGCGTCCTCCTCTGCTCCGGCAAGATCTACTACGATCTGGAAGCGAAGCGGAAGGAGCTCGGCCGCGAAGACGTCGCGATTCTCCGCGTGGAGCAGCTTTATCCCTTGCCCACCGAAGCTCTGCGAACCGAGCTCGGGCGCTACCCGGATGCGGCCAATGTCTACTGGGTGCAAGAAGAACCGGAAAACATGGGGGCCTGGCGATTCATGCGGGTCCATTTCGGCGAAAAGCTTTTCAATCGGATGCGATTCAGCGGTATTTGCCGTGCCGCGTCGGGTAGCCCGGCGACCGGGTCGATGGGAAGCCACAAAATCGAACAGGCCGAGCTTCTAGCCCAAGCGTTCGACGGACGTTAAAACCAAGTAAGTATCAGCGATCGGCGAGCGTTCGATAGCGAGCGCTCGCCTCGCTTTTTTTACCTCGGCGATTTACGATATCCGGTTCGGTTTCGCTTTCTCGCTTCCACAAATACATCTCGCTCACTCGCGGCATTTGAAATCTATCATGGCTATCGAATTACGAGTTCCGTCGATCGGAGAATCGATCACCGAAGTCTTCATCGGCGAGTGGCGCAAACAAGAAGGTGCGCATGCCGCTTCGGGCGAAAACCTCGTCGAGCTCGAATCGGACAAAGCGACCTTAGAACTTCCGGCTCCCGAAGCCGGCGTCGTCGCGAAGATCTTGAAGAAGAAAGGGGAGACGGCCGCGGTCGGCGAAGTGATCGGATACTTCGAGCCCGCCGCAGCCGGCGCCGCCAACGGCGAAGGCCCGAAGACCGATGGCGCCAAGCCTGCGGTTGCCGAAGCGCCGAGCGCCAAGCCGGCCGCTGCTTCTGTCGGCGGCCCCGGCGATGGTGCGCGAGTGATGCCTGCCGCCGCGCGTGAACTTGCCGAGCGAGGTTTACAAGCCACGGCTGTTGCTCCATCGGGCCCGGGCGGCCGACTGTTGAAGGAAGACGTCGTGCGACATGCCGAAGCGCCGCGCCCGGCGGCGCCGACCGCCGTAGCGACGAAACCCGTTCCGGCCCGTCCGGCGTCGTTGCCGATTCCGGTCGGTCTTTCCGGTTCGGCCACGCGGCAAGAAGAGGCGGTGCCGATGAGCCCGATCCGCCGGCGCATTGCGCAGCGATTAGTTGAAGCTCAGCAAAACGCCGCGCTGCTGACCACGTTCAACGAAGTCGACATGTCGGGCGTGATGAGCCTGCGATCCGACCACAAGGATATGTTTCAGCAGAAGCACGGCATCAAGCTCGGCTTCATGTCGTTCTTCGTCAAAGCGACGATCGATGCTTTGAAGATGGTGCCGCAAGTGAATGCCGAAATCCGCGGCAACGACATCATCTACCATAACTACTACGACATCGGCATCGCGGTGAGCGGCGGCAAGGGCCTGGTCGTGCCGGTGCTGCGCAACGCCGAACGCATGAGCTTCGCCGAAGTCGAAGGCTCGATCGAGCACTTCGGTAAGTTGGCGCGCGACAACAAGCTGACCTTGGAGCAATTGCAAGGCGGGACGTTCACGATCTCGAACGGCGGCGTGTTCGGCTCGCTGTTGTCGACGCCGATCGTCAACCCGCCGCAAAGCGGAATTCTCGGCCTGCATGCGATCCAAGAGCGTCCGATTGCCAAAGACGGCCAAGTCATCATTCGCCCGATGATGTACATGGCCTTCACCTACGACCACCGGATCATCGACGGCCGTGAAGCGGTGACGTTCCTCCGCCGCATCAAGGAAACGATCGAGAATCCATCACGTATGCTGCTGGAAATCTAATTAAAGGCAAAAGTCAGAAGGCAAAATGCAAAACGGCTGAGATCGCTTGGCGAATCTCACGTTTTGCATTTTGCCTTTTGCATTCTGAGTTACATCTATGAATCACGATCTCGTCGTTATCGGTGCCGGGCCCGGCGGTTATGTTGCGGCGATTCGCGCCGCGCAACTCGGCTTGAACGTAGCCTGCGTCGAAAAGGAAGCGGCGCTCGGCGGCGTTTGCTTGCGCATCGGTTGCATCCCGAGCAAGGCATTGCTGGAGTCGAGCCACCTCTATCACATGACGAAGCACGAACTGTCGCTGCACGGCATCAACGCCGAGGGTGCGACGTTCGACTTGGCCGCGATGCTCAAGCGCAAAGACAAGATCGTCTCGGAGTTGACCAAGGGGGTCGAGTTCCTCTTCAAGAAAAATAAGATCACCCGCTATCGCGGCACCGCGAAATTCGATGGACCGGGACGCATCGTCGTCGAAGGCGAGAAACGGGAAGAGCTGACCGCGAAGAACGTCATCATCGCCTCCGGCAGCAAGCCTTTCATTCTGCCGGGCATCGAGATGGACGGCGCGAACATCGGCACCAGCACCGAAGCCCTCTCGTACGATAAAGTTCCCGAGCATCTCGTGATCATCGGCGGCGGCGTCATCGGGCTCGAACTCGGCAGCGTCTGGAAGCGGCTCGGCGCGAAGGTCACGGTGCTGGAGTATCTCGATCGGCTCATGGCCGGCTTCGACACGGAACTCGCCGCCGACGCGAAAAAGATCTTCGAAAAGCAAGGGCTCGAGGTCCGCTTGAAAACTCGCGTCACCGGCGCGAAGTTCGACGGCAAGCAATGCGTCGTCACATGCGACGGAGCGGAGCCGATCACCTGCGACAAAGTGCTCGTCTGCGTCGGTCGTGTGCCGTGGACCGATGAATTGAACCTCGCTTCGATCGGGCTCGAGCTCGACTCGAAGAAGCGCATCCCGGTCGACGCGCACTTGCGAACCAAAGTCGAAGGGGTGTATGCGATCGGCGATTGCATCGCCGGGCCGATGCTCGCACACAAAGCGGAAGAAGAAGGGGTCGCGGCGGCCGAGTTTATCGTGCGCGGTTACGGCCATGTGAACTACGATGCGATCCCCAGCGTCGTCTATACGGAGCCCGAGATCGCCTCGGTCGGGAAGTCGGAAGACGACCTCAAGGTCGCGGGCGTGGAATATAAGAAGGGGCAGTTTCCGTTCAGCATCAACGGCCGCGCGAAAGCCCTTGCTCAGACCGACGGCTATGTGAAGATCCTCGCCGATGCGAAGACCGACCGGGTGCTCGGCATTCACATTCTCGGGCCGCGCGCCGGCGACCTCATTGCCGAAGCGGCGACGGCGATCGAATTCGGGGCGAGTGCGGAAGACATCGCACGCACGAGCCACGCCCATCCGACCTTAGCGGAAGTTATCAAGGAAGCGGCCTTCGCCGTCGACGGACGCGCGATTCACCGCTAGGGCAGTGGTCGGTTGTCAGTGGTCAGTGGTCAGTTGAAAAAAGACAAAAGTCAGCAGACGACGATCGGAAGTCCGGGGTCGCGATGAAGTCGCAACTGACCACTGGCCACTGACAACCGACCACCTTCTTTACGCGGCCATCTTTCTCATTTGCGGAGCTGCGCGATCGTGTAGGCTCACCGTGGCGAGCATCGCACCATCGGCGGCATAGAACTGCACCAACCCGATCTCGATCATCCACATCGCGAGCATGCCGCCGGCGCGATAGGAGCGACCCCGATATTTGCCGTCGCGAATGAGAATCGTTTCGGCACACGCTTCGGCGTCTTGGGTCTGGGCGCCGAAATGGGTGAAGTGCTCGACGACTAGCTGCCGGATCAACGTCGGCGTGGGAGTGGGAAGCATTTGGCGACGTCCTGTCGTTTTGGGCCATCCTGGCACGGTCGAGCACCGCTGTCGTTGATTAGCATCGGGTGTTCGTCGCTAATTTCTTTGTGCGGTCGGTGTGCCCGGCTCAGGCGATACTTCCCTCCCAGATTCTCAGTAGATGGCGTACCTTCGCCGCTCGCTGGTTGACATTAGCGCGATTGAGCGTAAGATAACGATTAGTGTTCAATTGATCACTATCCTGTCTCCAGTGCGAGGTGTGGCATGGTTGCTCGTTTCACCGGTCGCAATGAAGGTTTTGAGGTGGATGCCGCGAGGCCGAGAGACTCTTCTCAGATTACCGCGACCAGAATCGGCGATCTCTTGCCCGAGATTCTGCGTCGCTACGGCTTGGAAAGCTCGGCAGTTGCGACCGCCGCCGCCGCGGCTGGTCGTCGTCCGGAAACGAACCGACCCGGCATCGCTGGGGAGCGACGTCGGGTCGGGTGATCGTTTGTTTGCTAAAAACCGTATTACGCGCCCTGAAGGGCTTAGCGCAGCCGGTCGAGGATGTCGAGCAAGGCTCGAGCTCGCTCTACCCCGCCGATCTTTTCGGCCAAGATGCGGGCTTGAAGCAACTCCTCGGCGGTGGCCGAGGCGCCGGCCGACGAACCGGTTCCTTTGCGAGCCGATTTGCCGCCGCCATGTTCCTTGAGTTTCGTCCGGATGTTGCTGATCTGGGCCGGAGCGACGCTCACGTTGTGCGCTTCGCACTCGGCTTGAATATCTTTAGCGGCTGCGTCGATGCCGAGTTTTTTCAAAGCATCCCGGATGAGTTGTGCCTTATTAACGGCTTCGGCTGCGCCGGACTTCTTCGTCAATGTTGCGCCTTTGGTCATTTAACATCGCCCTGCGGAAAGAGTTCCTAGCCGGTCGTCGAGCGACGAACCGTGCAGCGGGCGATCGTTGGAAGCCTGGATCGGATACTCGCGGCATCGGCTCTGGATGCCCACGAAAACAGGTCGCGGTCGTCTCGCTGTGTATGTAAAGCCAAGTTACATACATTCACGACGCCTACAACCCCCACTCGCTGATGGCTGGTCCCGTTTTCCGTCGGGGGGTCGAATCGTGTTAACGTTAATTAACGATAGACGGCTGATGAGCCTTCAAGGGTGGTTCGCAACTCTTAGGCGGACCCAGCTTCGCTTAGAAGAAGACGACGCGCGTCCGTCCGGTGCGGCCCGTCGAAAACACGATCCGACTCGCGCGAATGACGGGGCAGTTTTCTTCGATGTCGTCGAGGCCTGCTTCCGCCGTCTCGAGTTCGGCACGCTCGGCCTTCATCTTCGAGTCGTTGAGCTGAGCTGTCGAGGTGTGCGCGCGGTCATGGCGTCGTTCGATCTGCGTCTGATTAGGAAGCGTAATGACGGTCATTGTGTCGCACTCCGAAGGACTATAGGCTGCCCGAACTATCGACATAAGCGTTACGAAACGTGAGCGAATCTCCGGCAAATTCAGCACAGTCGTTGCTGCCGGCAACTTCGGAAGCCCACCCTTGACATGGCAAGCCCCTGATCGAGGTCTTAGGTTGCAGATCAGGTGCCGGACGGCGGTGATCACTACATCATCCCTCTGTTAAACTCATAAGCATTCTGGAGTTGTGCTTTTTCGCGAGCGTATTCCGCTTCGCTACGACCATGTGCCGGCGTCGTCGGTTCGACGACAATCGGCGAGACACGTCCGAGCTTCCATTCGCTAGCATTCCGCAAATCGGCCATGCCACGCATCGCTCGCATCGAGACATTTCCGATCACATATCCGACGGTCGGCTCGTTTAAGTTCTTCGCGGCGCCGCGCGGGCTTCCCGCCGGCAGACGAACCGTGGTCGTGAAACTCACTGACGATGAAGGGCTCATCGGTTGGGGACAAGCGGTGCCGTCCCCTCGTTGGAGCTATGAAACGCCGGAAACGGTTCGTTCGACGATCGATCTCTATCTCGCGCCGGAGTTGGTCGGGCTCGACCTTGCCGCTGCATCTGAGATCGAGCTGACGATGCAGCGGGCCATCGCCCCCGGCTTTTCCACCGGCCAGCCGATCGCCAAAGCAGCGATCGATCTGGCCCTCTGGGATCTGCGCGCACGTCGCGCGCATTGTTCCGTTGCGTCGCTGCTGATGGAAAGTGAGCGACCGGCGAGTCTTTCGATAGCGCCGCAGCCGATCACGCTGAGTTGGACGCTGAACCCTACCGATCTTGCCGACGCCGAGCGCTCGATTGCCGCTGCTCAGGCGCTCGGTTATCGCAATTTCAATCTCAAGGTCGCGCCCGACATCGAGTTCGACGTTGCACTTTGCCGTACCGTGCGAAGGCTTGCTCCCGACGCTTTCATCTGGGCCGATGCGAACGCCGGCTACGACGTTGCCTCGGCTCTGGCGATCGCGCCGCAACTGGCCGATCTCGGGATCGCCGCCCTCGAACAACCCCTGCCGGCGAACCGTCTCAATGGATATCGGCAACTGCGCGCTCAACGAGCCTTGCCGATCTTGATGGACGAATCGATCGTCTCGACGACCGATTTCGACGAGTTCCATCGTCTCGGCTTGCTCGACGGAGTGGCCGTGAAAATAGCGCGCATGGGAGGGCTTACCGAAGCGTGGCGACTGGTCCGACGCTTGCGCGAGACGGGCTCGCTGTTCTACGCGAGCGGCTTAACCGATCCCGATCTTTCGTTGGCCGCTTCGCTCCAGCTATTCGCATGCGGCGGGCTCGCGCTTCCGGCAGCGCTGAACGGCCCGCAATTTCTGAGCGGTTCGATCTTGCGCCAACCGCTCGTCGCCTCAGGCGATCAGTTGTACGCGCCGGCGGGCCTCGGTCTCGGCGTCGAAGTCGACGAGGACCGGCTGCGGGAGTTGAGCGAACTGCCTCATTGATGCGTACAGCGCGCGTTTATGCTTCGCTGCGCACGCGCGGCGATCGTAGTTCGGTCGGTTCGTGAAAGTGCGGCGCATGCAAATGAGGGGCATTTCCCGGATGCGGGCGTTCGTCGCGATGGTGAGGGCGCAGACCGCCGTCGTCGCTCGCTTGAACACCCTCGTCGGCGGCGTTCTCTTCATCAACTTCCGGCCGATTGCGAGTCATCCAAGTAAGCAGGGCCGGCAGCATGATCATCGAGGTAAACAAGCAACAGCTGACGCCGATCGTCAGCACCCGGCCGAGGCTTTGCAGACCTTGATGACTGGCGATCATGAGCGCGCCGAAACCGACGACGGTCGTCAGCGAATCGACGAGCACCGCAACGGCCGTCGACGGCGACATGCGGTAAGGACCGCGCTGGTCGAGGTAATCGTGAACGATATGCACTCCGTAGTCGACGCCGATGCCGAGCATGAGCGGCAGCGCGATCATGTTCGCCGGATTCAGCGGCAAATTCAGAATCCCCAAGATGCCGAAGGTCTGAAACACCCCGATCCCGAGCGGCAACGCGGCGAGCATCGCATAGGGAACGCTGCGAAAGTCGAACCAGAGCACGGCCAAGATAACGGCCAGCGCCAAGAGCGCGGAATGCTCGTAGCTCCCCTTCATTTCGAGCGACGCCTCGTAGGCTTGCAGCGGATTGCCGGTCGCTTTCGGATCGACCGAGCGAACGTCGCGCACGAAGGTCGCGAGCGCATCCATGTTCCAAATGTCGCCGCGACCGTAGATCTTCAGCAAGTGCCGATTGTTATGGCCGACGAACCGATGCACCAAACTTTCGGGCAAGTCCGCGAGTTTCGGCGGTTCCGGATCGGCCATCGAACGCAAGGCGTGTAGCCGACTGAGCAAGTCGCCGGCCATTTGTTGTTGGAATTGAGACAGCAAAGCCGAGCAATCGGGAGCCGGCAGGCGGCGGAGCGCATCGCGGATTTGCTCGAGCCTGCGAGCCGGGCCGAGTTGATGTCGGTCGGTGAGTGCTTGTTGCGCGTAAGCGAGCGTTTGCCCGAGCTCTTCCGGTCGCTCGACCGGGATCAACGGCGGACGTTCCGGAAGCGTCGCGAGCTTCGTTTGAATGCGCTCAATGATCGGCTGTTTCTTTTCATGATCGATCGGCAACAAAGAAACGATTTCCTCCGTCCGTTCGACGGAGTTGAGCTTTAAGAGTTGCTCCTTACGGGCCAGCAACTCTTCGCGGCTATCGGCCATCGACACGGCGAACCACATGCTCTGGCTGCATTCGCTCAGCAATTTCTTTTCGAGCTCGACGCTTTCCAATCCGTCGGCTTGCATGTTGAGCAGGTTGTGGTCGTACCAGAGCTTCGAAATGCCCGCCCCGAGCACGAGCGTGAACACGGTCGTCGCGAAGAGGAGCTTGCGAGGGTTTTTCATCAACGGTGCGATCCATTCATGCACCGGCAACGGTGTCGGCATGTTGAAGCCGATGCCGCTTCGATCGACGAGTTGAATGCAGGCCGGCAAGATGAAGAGCTCGGCGAGCGCGCAAAGCAGAATACCGCCGCCGGCGATGATGCCGAGTTCGGCAACACCGGTAAAGTTCGTTAGACCGGCGGCAAAGAACGAAATGGCGGTCGTAATCGCACCGGTCGCGATCGCGGGTCCGACGCCGTTCATCGTCTTGAGCAAGGCTTCATGCGGCGAGCGCATGTGGTCTCGCAACTTCACGTAGCGCGCGACGAAATGGATGCCGTAGTCGATGCCGATGCCGATCAACGTCGCTGCGAACGAGACGCTGAGAATGTTCAAATGTCCGACCGCGAACGTGATGTAGCCGAAAGTCCAAGCCATGCCGATCAGCAACACGAGGTTCGCCAACAAAGCATGCCGAATCCCGCCGAAACCGGCAATAAACAGGGCCGCCACGCCCGCGAGCGAAATGATGCTGGCCCAGGTCATCGACGATTGGCTGGTTGCCATCTCGTCGAACTCCATGACCGGAATCCCAGTGAGCCCGAGTTTGACCTCGGGATGGCGCAACTGTAACTGCGCGAGTAAGACGCGTAACGCTTTGACCGCTTCGGCGCCACGCGCGAAGCCGTCGTCGGCATGGCCCGAGAGACGCAAGAGGACGAAGCCGAGACGGCCTTCCTTCGTTAACAGGTATTCGGAATTGAGTTCGCTGAGGGTCGCAAACGACGACGGCATCTCGGGCCAAGGGGATTGATAAGTCCCTTTCTTGCCGAGCGACGTGTAAAGGCTGTCGCTGAGGCGCGCGAGTTGTTGTTCGCTCGTGGCGACCAATGCCGAGGTCGGGGCCGGCCCTTGTGCCTTGGCCGTTTCGCCTTCGTGCTGCATGCGCATGGTCATGCCTTGCACCATGCTGCCGACGGAGAGCCGAGACCATTGCCCATGCACGACCGCACCGGCTTCGTCTAAGAATTTCTCGACGCCGAGCAGTTCATCGGGCGGAAGATAATGGAGCCCTTTGGAGCGAATTTTTTCGAGATTCACGCCATGCAGCACCGCATGAAAGTATTTGTTGTCGCTGCCGAGCGCCGTGGCGAGTTCTTGCAAGACGGGAACGACACGCGCGCGGTTTTCCCCTTCGACGACGACGACTGCATCGTCTTCTTCGCCGAACTCTTTGATGTAGTCGTTCCAAAGCCGACCGTACTCGTTCTTAGGATTCACCAAGTCGTGACGGCTGGTCTTATAGCCGAGATGCATCCAAGAGTAGACGCCGGCCGCTCCGCTGAGCACTAAGGCAAGCACGACGATAGCGACGGGATAACGAAGCGTGATCGCGACGAGCCCGGTCATGAGGCGCGCGGCGATCGAATGCTCGTCGGCAGCCGGCTTCCGTTCCGCTGTCATAGGTTTCTTCTGCGCATGAGGAGACTGGCGGCGACCATCCTTGGCTGCGGCTCGGCGGAGGATTCTAAGACAAGCGGCGGTGAATCACCAAGACGTATTCGATGCGCATGCCGGCGGGCCGACGCTATCGTTCGCGACGTTCCCGGCCGCCGCTTTCGCGACTACTTCTTGAGCGCCGCGAGAATGCTATCGACGTCATAGACGCAGCCTCCCCAAGTGCCGCCGCCGGCTGCTTGCAGTGCTGCCCAAAGACGCGAGTCGTCCGGAAGGTCGGCGTCGGGATGAAGATCGGCCGGCAGCGATCGGAGAGAAAGAATCGCGGCCCCTTCTTCGGGCGTGAAACGGACGGCCGTCCCGGTTGCATCGGCCGCTTCGCCGATAAAGTCGACGCTGCCGATAAGATTAGTGCGATCGACGATGATTTGAATGAGATCGCCGTCGCGAAGCTTGCCGATCGGTCCACCTGCCAGCGCTTCGGGCCCGACATGGCCGATGCAAGCGCCGGTGCTCACGCCGGAGAAGCGAGCATCGGTTACCACGGCGACTTCACGACCGAACGGCAAATGCTTGAGCGCCGAGGTGATCTGATAAATCTCTTCCATACCGGAGCCCATCGGCCCGCGCCCGCAAAGCACAAGCACGTCGCCTGCCTTGATCGGCTGCACCGGCTTCGCGCCGGGAACCGCGATTCCCTTAATCGCCGCGACGGCGTCTTTCTCGCGCGTGAAAACACGTGCCGGCCCCGTCTTGCGATAGACGCCATCGGCATCGACGACCCGGGCATCGATCGCGGTCGCTTTGATAACCGAGCCTTCAGGGGCAAGATTGCCGCGAGGGAAACAGACCGTGCTGGTGAGACCTCGCTCACGCGCTCGGGCCGGGCTCATAATGACGTTATCGGGTTCGATCCCGTCGCGATCGCGCAAGAGCTGCCGCAGACGAGTGCGGCGCGGCGACGTCTCCCACCACTCGAGAACTTTTGCGAGCGTCTCGCCCGTCGCGGTCAGCACATCGAGATTTAAGAGGCCGAGGTCGCGGAGGTGAAGCATGATCTCCGGCACACCGCCGGCGAGAAAGACTTGTACCGTCGGATGACCGACCGGACCGTTCGGGAGCGCATCGACGATGCGCGGCACGCGGCGATTCACATCGTTCCAGTCCTCGACCGTCGGACGACGAAGTTTCGCGGCGTGTGCGATCGCCGGTATGTGCAGCAGCAGATTCGTACTGCCGCCGCAGGCCGCATGGACGACCATCGCGTTGTGAATCGCGGCGTCGGTGAGAATGTCTTTGAGAGTAAGGCCACGCTCGGCGAGGCTGAAGAGCGCTTTCGCGCTGCGCCGGGCCGCGTCGAGCCAGATCGGTTGACCACTGGGAGCGAGCGCGGCATGCGGCAAAGTCATGCCGAGCGCTTCGGCCACGACCTGCGCCGTGGCCGCGGTGCCGAGAAATTGGCAGCCGCCGCCGGGCGACGCGCACGCACGACAACCTAGCTCGGCCGCTTCTTCCAGCGAGATCTCGCCATGCGCGTAGCGCGCGCCGATCGATTGCACTTTGCCGGCGTCTTCGCCTTCGGTCGGCGGCAGCGTCACGCCGCCGGGCACAAGCACCGACGGCAACGACGACGCACCGGCCAGCGCCATCATCATCGCGGGCATTCCCTTATCGCACGTCGCCACGCCGAGCACGCCGCGGCGCGTCGGGAGCGAGCGAATGAGCCGGCGCAACACGATGGCCGCATCGTTGCGATACGGCAGGCTATCGAACATGCCCGTGGTCCCTTGCGAGCGACCATCGCAAGGATCGGACACGGCGGCGGCGAAGGGCACTCCGCCGGCCCGTTTGAGTTCGCGCGCGGCGGCTTGCACGAGCAGCCCGACTTCCCAATGGCCGGTGTGATAGCCGAGCGCGATGGG
Source organism: Planctomycetia bacterium (assembly GCA_021413845.1). Classification (NCBI taxonomy): domain Bacteria; kingdom Pseudomonadati; phylum Planctomycetota; class Planctomycetia; species Planctomycetia bacterium. The sequence goes on from JAIOPP010000100.1 coordinate 84,870, forward strand.
GGAACCATCTTCGGCGCGAACGCCTCCTTGCGTACTGAGCAAAAGAAACTGCGGCCCGAGCATTTCAAGCACGGGCCAGCCCATCCCGGCGTTTTGCGAAAGCCCGAACAGATCGCCGCTCGGGGCATTGAGCAGCATGTCGGCGGAGAGAGGCAAAGAGCCTCGCGGGCCTGCGGCATTGGTCTCGACGTCGAGCAGGTCCGGAGTCGCAGCATCGGCCGGCGAACTCGAAGGAGGCGTATCGAGGATTTCGTTCAGGGCATATTTCGGCATCGCGGGCATTCCCAATGCGACAAATTTAAGAAGCGTCGACAGTATAACACGGATGATCGCTAGAGCCTCACGCGGCTCGCGCGTCCGGCTCTTGACTCGCGCCGGGCCACGTGTTCAGATTGGCGGATTCTTATGAGCCGGGCCCAGGCTGTTCGGATGGGCCGTTACGCACGACGCGTCCCACCTTCCGCTTGTCGCATCTCTCCGCTCCCTCCGGCACCGACCCCTCGCACGCGACGCTCGCACGTCGCCTTCGCACCATGAGCAATTCGCCCGTCACCGCAGCGTATCGACCTTGGTACAAGGAACTCACCGGTTACCACTGGTTCGTGTTTATAGTGGCGGCGCTCGGCTGGTTGTTCGACACGATGGATCAGCAGTTGTTCAACCTTGCGCGGCGACCGGCGATGGTCGAGTTGCTGCCGAAGTTGGATGATGCTAAAGCATTTAACGCGATGGTCGCAGACTATGCCGGGTATGCCACGGCCATCTTTCTCCTCGGCTGGGCGACGGGCGGTCTTATTTTCGGTGTCTTGGGCGATCGGTACGGCCGTGCGCGGGTAATGATGTGGACGATTCTTGCCTATTCGCTTTGCACCGGTCTGAGTGCATTCTCGGTAGGCTTTTGGGACTTCGCCTTCTATCGCTTTCTTACCGGCCTCGGCGTCGGTGGAGAATTCGCCGTCGGTGTGTCGCTCGTGGCGGAGGTAATGCCGGAACGCTCGCGATCGTTTGCGCTTGGTTGGCTTCAAGCCCTCTCGGCAGTCGGCAACATCATGGCGGCGTTGATCAGCATGTCGCTCGGTGAAATGGAACAACGCGGGATCGTCGGCACGTGGGTCGTCGGTGGCTTTACACTGACGGCCTGGCGCTTAATGTTTCTCGTCGGCACCGTACCGGCGCTGTTGGCGTTGGTCATTCGGAGCAAACTGCGCGAGCCCGAACGTTGGCAGCAAGCCGCGAAAGATGGGTCTGTAAAGAAAGTTGCCGGGTTCTACGGAGAACTCTTCGGGGACCCGCGTTGGCGCAAGAATGCGCTCGTCGGAATGTGCTTGGCGTTTTCAGGCGTCGTCGGTCTCTGGGGCATCGGCTTTTTCAGCTTCGATCTGATCGACGTCGTATTCCGTAAACACTTCGCCGGTTCCGATCTCACGCCGGCAGAGATCAACGGAAAGATCGGCTACTGGAAGGGTATTACGTCGGTAGTGCAAAACATCGGCGGATTTTTCGGAATTTACGTCTTCAGCCGCGTTACGCATGTGATAGGTCGTAAGCCGGCGTTTGCGATTTCATTCGTCTTAGCGATGGTCAGCACTGCCTTTACCTTCTGGTATCTCGACGAATTCTCCGAAGTGTTCTGGATGGTTCCGATGATGGGCTTCTGTCAGTTGATGCTCTTCGGCGGATATGCGATCTACTTCCCGGAACTGTTCCCAACCCGTTTGCGTAGTACGGGCATCTCGTTCTGCTACAACGTCGGCCGCTTCGTTGCGGCGATCGGTCCGTTTACATTCGGCTATCTCACAAGCAAAGTGTTCGTGGGCCTCGAACATGAGCCGATGCGTTACGCAGGTGTAGCGATGTGCGGAATCTTCCTGCTTGGGTTCGCGGTGTTGCCGTTTGCGCCGGAGACGAAGGGGAAGCCGCTGCCGGAATAAGGGGCCGGTTTGAATCACGGCCGTTAAGCGGCGGCTGCGCGGCAGACTCGCCGCGCCATTTCCGCGGCGTGGAACGGGAGCCAATCGAGCTTCGTGTACACACCGTGGCCGGCTAGGTGTTCGCTGATGCCGCCGCTGGGAGAACCGTAATCGACGAGCAGCGTCTCGCCGGCGTCGGGCACGCGAAGGCCGACGCGCAGACGGTCCGTCAGGTTGAGCGAGGTATATTCTTCCGGCTGCAAGAGCGTGTTCAGCCGGCGATCGGCGAGCCATGCCCGTAGCGCCAATGGAAACGGCGGCACGTTCGTTCCCGCGATGCCGAACTGTTGCACGTAATCGCCGGCCGAAGCTCGAGCGATGTCGTCGATCGTGCCGGGAAACGTCGTGAAGTAAGGATCGATGTCGGGCAGCGGCTTGTGGTTGATGAAGTGGATGAGCTTGTCGTAGCCTTGCACATCCCACCCGTAGCGGATCGGCGTGCCGAACGTGGCGATATCGAGCGGGTTCTTGATGATCGGCCGCGCAGCGCTGCGCAACCGCTGCTCGACCGCTTGCCAAATCGGAATGTCGACGATGTTGACCCAAGGGATTCGGTAGTGGCATTCCGCCGCACGAAAGAAGGAGTCGACGGTTGCTTCGTCGCCGGCGACGAGGTTGGTGAGCAGCGCGAGAATGTTGCCGGCGTGACTATGTCCCCAAAGCAGAATGCGGCGCTCGGGAGCGATGTCGAGCGTGGCGAGTTCGTCGATCAGGCGCACGGCGGCATCGGCTCGTCCCAGATGGTGGTTCTCGCCCGACCAAGGAAAGATGCGCACCGGAATCGTCGGGCCACCGTCGGCGTTGAGCGCCTCTTCGAACTCGCGGGCATATTCGATCGTGTAGTTGCCGTTGTCTTTCATCACGGCATCGACGAGCACCTTGGCGATCTTGCCGAGGCCGCGACGTACGGCAGGAAAGAACCGACCGAGCTCGGTCAATACGCCCGCCGCATCGTTGCCCGCGAAGGTTCCGTGCAATAGATACACGGCACCGTAGCCGGCGGCTCGAAGTTGTCGAGCGGCCGACGCTAAGGCTTCGCGGTGTTCGTTACTTCCGGCGGACGGGGGCGCCGGCGGACTTGCCAGGACCGGTTGCGAAGTGAGGGGCGCGCCCCTGTAGAGCTGATGACGAAACCGATTGGCCGCGAACAGCGGTGTCGGCGGGGTCGAGTCGGCGGACGATGTTTTCCGTGGTACTAATGCCCAAAGTCCCTGTCCAAGTTTCATAGGGCCGGCCTTTCCGCTCATCGCCTTGGAAGAAAGCCAGATACGTCATCACGTCGGACGGTAGGAATTCGTGTTCGCTCGGAGCCAGCACCGTTTGCCGATGCACGCGCCGCCATGTGCCGGAGTTGAAATAGTTTTGGTTGAGGACGTAACCCTCGGCGTAGCTCGCGTCGAGGGCCACGTTCTCGGCATAGTGCGTGTGTCCATATACGATATGCTTCGCGCGACGGTTGCGAAAGTCTTGTTCGGCCAACGCATGGGTCGCGTAGGAGTCGTTCGACTGGCCGCGCAAGCCGTTCACGTAAAGCAGCAGATCGGCGGCCCATTTCGTCGAGATGCGCTTGCTGAACTTCAAGAGCCGTTGCAAGTTGTCGACGACATCGTTCGGGTTCCAGGTGTCGCGCTCGCGCACGTAGGAAAGATCGAGGAAGTCGTCGGCCAGGCGGTCCCAAATGAGCTTCACGCGCTTGCGCAGTTCGGGAAACGCGCAGGTTCGTTCGAGGATGCCGTCGACCCAAACAGGCACGAGCAGCAACGGCCGGACGTTGTCGATTTCCCGCAGGCCTGCGAACGTGGCGTCGGGCAAGTCGCCCCCCATCTCGGCTTCGACTTGTGCGGGGAATCGGTTCAGAAGCTCGATGACGATCGAGTCGCCGAGGCTGCTCGTGTTGCGATCTCCTTCGAAGTTGAACGGATCGTAGATGTCGCCGTGGCGACCGAACATCTTATGCGCGCGCATCGCGGCGAGAATCGTTTCGCTCTCGTTCGGATCGTGCGGAAACGGTTGATCGGCCCGATTCGAGAGGCCCATGTGGCGCACGATCGATTGGCGGAGCAGATCGTAGCTCGGGCCGGGCAAGCGAAAGAACCAGTCGTGGTTGCCGACCATGTAATGAATGTTCACTTTTACCGGCTGCTCTTCGCGAGTGAACGCAGGTCTGCCGAGCGCATCTGCCGGCGCAAGACGAATCACGTTCTCGGTGGCGAGGCGGCGCAAGACGGTGAGCGAAGCTTCGTTATGCTTGAGAATGCCGGCCGTAATCTGAGTGACCATCTCGATGTATTCGGGCTTCGACGAATCGCTCCACGGGCGAACGTCTTTGCTTTTAAGCCAACGCGTGGAACGAATGACGTCGAGCACGTCGCCGAGTAGCACGACGTCGAGCTGTTCGATCGGTCGATAGGAGCCGTCGGCTCGTTGCGATGCGGCGCAGGCAAGATCTTGCAGACGCTCGGCAAAGACGTCGAACGCCCCGGCCGAAATCGTGGCGCCGCTGGTGCCGTCGGTGAGGTGAAGATCGCTGATGACGACGAGCATGGCAACTTCCCTGTTGCAGTTCGGAGGGCGTTCGAGCGGACATGCCGACGAGCGCGAGCTTGCTACTCATCCGAAACTATCGACCTGGTCGACTTGAGGAGTTGAGAAGATTTTCCGATCGTAGCGAACATAAGGCCGCCGGCGCAGCAAGCGGGCGTCTGCCGCGAGCAGGAAAGCTCACGGCAGACGCCCGATGAAGAACAGCAAGTCTCAGTTACCGCGGCGGAATTACTTCGCCGGCGAGAACCGGAAGAATTTATTGCCGGTCGTCGTGAAGTAGATCTCGCCGGCTTCGTCTTCGCCGAATGAGACAACCGGCAAAACGTTGCCTTTGATTTCTTGGTTTGCCAGCACCTTCTGCTTCGTAGCATCGTAGGCGAGGGCCCACACGGTTCCGCGAACGTAGTCGGCGTAGATATACTTTCCTTGCAGTGCCGGCACTTTCGAGCCGCGATAGACGGAGCCGCCGGTGATCGAGCGACCGAGATCGTGGTGGTATTCCCAAATCGGCTCGATGTATTCCGGCTTCGGTTGCGAACCCTCAGGTCGGAACTGGTGCATCCCTTCGCGCTTGTTCCAGCCGTAGTTGCCGCCGCGAACGATGATGTCGATCTCTTCCCAAATGTCTTGGCCCACGTCGGCGGCCCACAGCGCACCGGTTTTGCGATCGAACGCGAGCCGCCAAATGTTGCGGATCCCGTAAGCCCAGATTTCGCCTCGGGCATCTTTCCGGCCGACAAACGGATTATCTTTCGGTACCGCGTAGCCGAGCCCTTCGTCTTGATGATCGACATCCAATCGCAAGATCGAGCCGTTCAGCGTTGCGAGATTTTGGCCGTTCTTTTCCGGATCGTTGAACAAGCCCCCGTCGCCCAGAGCGATGTAAAGCATGCCGTCGGGCCCGAAGGCGATCGTGCCGCCGTTGTGGTTCCAGAACGGCTGCGGGATGCGGATGACTTCTTTTTCGGTCGCAGGGTCGGCAGTCGCCGCACCGGCCGACGCAGCATGGAAGCGGGAAACGACCGAGGTGTGCGCCGGCGCGTCTTTCTTCGTGTAGAACACGAAGAACTGCCCGTTGTCTTTAAACTTCGGATGGAATGCGAAGCCGAGGAAGCCTTCCTCGTTTTCGGTATCTTTGTAAGTCACGTGCTTTTGGAAATCGAACCAGAGCTTCGGTTCCGCGGCATCGTCGGCCTTGTCGATCACATAGATGTTGCCGAGTTGCGAAGCGACGAAAAGCCGGCCGCTGCCGTCGCCGGCGTGCGTGATGACGATTGGGCGTTGGATCTCGTCTTCGAGCTTCGGGAAGGCCGGCTCGATCGCCACTCCGGCCAACGGCGAAGCGTCGACATCGGTCGGTGCGCCGGAAACGATCGAAACGCCGACCATCTTGCCGGCCGTCAGGTCGGGGATCAGGAGTTGGCCGCTTTTCGGGTTGAGTGTGAGATCGGCCGGGCCGGTGAGGGTCGGGCCATGTTTCACGGCCGGGCCTTTGCCGCCGCGAAGGATCGAGAGCGTCCCCTTGCCGACTTGCGTGACGTAGATGTTGTTATCGAAATCGCGCGCAATGCCGTCGCCGGTTTCCAACCCGTCGGCGATCAACTCCAGCGCGCCATCTTTCAAGCTCAATCGGTTGAGTTCGCCGCTGCCGTAGTCGAGCACCAAGAGATGGTCCGGGCCGTCCATCAAGAGCCCATTGGGAGTCTTGATCTTCGGATTTTTGGAATCGACGACGGTCGACACTTTGCCGTCGGCCGCGATCTTATAGATGGCCCCTCCGGCCCCCTTCAGGTCTCCCGAATCGGAGACGTAGAGATTACCGGCGGCATCCGCTTCGATGTCGTTTAAGAACAGCGGCGGCACGGGAAACGCGTCGGCGGCGGCGAAGACTTCTTTGCCCCCTTTCGTGCCGATGCGTAAGACCTTCTTGTTGTCGGTGACGAACAGTTGTTCGCCGATGTAAACCATCCCCTTCGGGTCGTCGAGACCGTCGGCGAGGGTCTTCTTGTCGGCGCCGCTGATGATCGTGATCTTGCCGTCACCGTCTTTGCCGAACTCGCCGATCTCGGACACTGCGATGGTGAACGTCGGGAATGTCTTCGCATAGCTGACGCCGACTGCGATCGACTCCGGGTTCTTTAATTCCGCCGCCAGTGGCGTGACGACCGGTTCCGTAGCTTGCACGACGGCTGCCGGCGGCAAGCTGCCGATGAACGCCGCGACGAATATCCGACTTAATGAAAATTTCATGGTTGAGTTCTCGAGAGACTAGGGCGATGCAAAGCGCGGTGTCGGGGATCGGAACCGCCGACACGGAAACGAGATAATACGTCGTCGCGCGGTGAGTTGCTAGCGGTTTCAGCGCCGGATCGTGTCGGAACGGGAATGATTTGCTTGTCTTTCCCCTGCTGACTTCTAGACTGAAACTCGCATGCTGTTTTGGGTTGCCAACGATCTTGTCGAAGGGTTGCCGATGTTTTCTATGTGGGTAAAGCGGACCGTCATTGCGGTGGCTGTGTTGGGTGGCTTGGCAGTAACCGGAGCGATCGTCGTATCCGGATCGGTGCGGGGCTTCATCGAAGGCTTTCGACCTGGGCCGGAAGTCGGCGACACGGCGTTAACAGCTTCGGAACTGATTCCGGCCCTCGAAACGAAGCCGCCGGCGGGCGTTGCGCCCGTTGCCGCGGAGCAGGTCGCCCAGGCCGCGATCGAACACGAGGGGATTTTCCCGGTCGTGGTTCGGGCCGAGGTCGGCGGTAAGCCGGCCGAGATGCGATTGACCGGCCAAGCGATTCGCAAAGCGTTCGGAATCAAATTCTATAAGATCGGCAGCTATTGTTGCGAAACGATCTCCCCGACGAATGTCGATGCACTTGCCGCCGCCGACGTGCCGAAGCAACTGCTGCTGGTCATGGAACGGGATGTTTCAGAGGCGGTATTGTCGCGCAGTTTTCGCGAGACGTTCGAGAAGAATGATCCCGACAAGAAGTTCGTGAAAGAGATTCAAACGATGCTCGATTACATGACGAGCAGCCCTTTGAAAAAGGGAGAGCATGTCCTGATCACGCACTTGCCTCAGACCGGTGTTTCGGTTCGCGGGCGCAATCAAGATCCGATTACGGTCGACAACCCCGCGTTTGCGGAAGTCGTGTGGAACGTCTACATGGGCCCAAAGGGAGTGAGCGACGAGCTACGAACGGGGCTAGGAACAAGGCTGAAAAAATAGACGTCGTATCGTAGCGTCACCAGCCCCCTCCTTCGCTTGCGTTTTCGGCGACAAACCTCTGCCGCCTCTCACGGCCGTCGGCGAATCTTCACGCCGCCGCTTTCAAACACGACGGGCCATGAGCTTCGCACGATCTCCGGTGCCGGGCGGCCGGCATCTTCCACGACGTATTCGACCGGCACTTCCTTCAATACGAAGTCGATCGTCTCGTCGTCCGGCTCGGTATAGAACTTCTTTCGCCCACGGCTGCGCCGATACACCTCTTCGGGCGCGATGAAACCGTTGGAAAATGTGTAGTCTTCGCGCCCTTCGTAGTACATCGTTCGCCCGGCAAGGTTCGAGCCGAGCGTGAAGTGGCGTTTGTAGATGAATGAAACGGCATCGCTGCGCGCGGCATCGCGAATCTCGCAATCGCTCCAAGGATGTAGGATCACGCTGCCGTACGGAATGTTTTCTCGCATATATGCCAAGGCTTGCATCTGCTCCGGCGTTACTTCGAGATACGTGGTTGCCGGGGCAAGATGTTCGGCCGTAACGGTGACGAGCCAATAACCGGCGACGGCGAGCAGAGCCCAAGTGGAGCGTTGTTTCCACGCCGCGCGATGGGTAACGCAGTCTAATAGCACGCCGGACCCGAGCGTGGCAAGGAGCCAAGAGCCGAATTCCGTCGGACGATAAAGGTTCGGCGAACTCCACCATTGCCCACCGGCCGTAATGCCGACATCGACGACCCACGGGACCGTAAACCCGATCAGCGCTGCGGCTGCGATGATCTGCTCGCTCGCGCGTAACGTCCCTTTGCGGCGACGTTCAACGAGATGTGCGACGCCGAGAATCGCAATATGCACGAAACGGCAAAAGACATACACGACGAGCCCAATCGTGTAGACGACCTGTGCCGTAACCCGTTGATACCACGCCACGGGAGCCGGCGGGATCGCCATGTCGGAACTGGGCGGCGAGGTTTCTTTCTTCGAGGGCTTCCGTTTCCAGTGATCGAGATTCGCGAGCACATGGCCGACGGTGTCGTCGTCGGCCAGGCGCGATTGCCAAGTGTTGCGATAAGAATCGCCGAACACGTTGTCGACGACGATGCGCGGCGGAGCGATCGGACGCTCGCCCAGGTAGAGAAGTTGCAGCGAACCGAAGGCGACGATCCCCATCAGCGCGGGAACGACAAGGCGACTCGCCGGCAATCGCATTCGCTTCGAGGTTCGTCGTCGCGTGAGATCGGCGACGAAGCCGACACCTCCCCAGAGACCGATCGCGCCGAGCATGAGAAAAGCATGAAATGCCTCGAAGCAGGGCATCGTGCCGATAAGCACGATCGATAACGCCACCCAGCATTTGCGTCCGGAGGCTAGAAAGCGGTCGAGCGCGAGTAGCCCCAGCAGAGTCGCGGCCGGTGTGATGTCGAGCGGCTTGAGTGCTGGTGTGACGCTGGTGAGCCCATAGATCAAAAGAGCGATACAACCGGCCGCATACGACTTCAACACCCTGCGCGCGAAGGCGAGGATCGCAAGCCCGTTGATGACGATGCCGAGCGTCGGCACGTAGAACCAGAACCCCGAAAGGTAAGGGATGCCGGCTTCGGAACCTAAACCGTTGAGCTTTGCGGAAAAGAGGTGGGGAAAGTAATGGCTCGGGAACTTGTGGCCTGCGAAACGGAGACAGTCGGGAGGCACATCGTGGATGAGTGCCGCACACGACATCATATTCGTCGTCTTATCGGTGAACGCCGCACCATAGAGCCGGAGTCGCGAGCCGTCGAAATCGAAGAGAGGAACCGTGCGCACGAGGTAGTAGCACACGAGCATAGCGATAATGACATAGCCTGCCGCTTCCCATGAACTGTGCAAACGGGGAAGACGCAAATAGCTCTGAAAGTTCTTCGCCGTCCGACCTTCGCGAATCTTCGCTCGATCCCTAGCCATCAGGATGAGGAGGGCGCTCGCGATGAAAACCAACTCGAACGTGAAAGCGAGCGAAGCAGGCTCTCCTGCCGACTGCGCAGCCAGTGCGCCCCAAGAAACGAAGCAGTTAAAGAGCACCCCAAGTAGCCCAACCGTGGCCCAACGCTCGGCGCGGCATCCGCTTCGCAAGCGAAACAGCTTCGTCAGCAGCCAGCCGGGCAAGGCGACGTCGAGCAGGCATTGCACCGCGAACTCGAGTGAGTAGCCCCAATTCCAATGAGGCACGAGCGCAGCGAGATCGAGCGAGGCTGGTTCCATGACATCCGTGCGAGCGGCGGAACGATCGGGATCGGCCCGAAAGGTAACACGCCGGCCGCACCGCGAGCAATCGGACTCGAGTAGGCGCAAAAAAAGCCGGCTTCTCGGCGGGAATCGAGAAGCCGGCCGTGTTGCAATCGGGAACCGTCCGACGTTTAACCCGTCGGGCAACTCACCATGTCGAACTCATGAAGCGGAGGCGAACGGTGGAAACAAAGTCGAACTCACGCGGCCCTGATTACGCGGAAGTAGCAATCCTTTGCGTTACGAACACCTATCTGCGTCACGGAACATCGTGGCCGGCCGTTGCGAAGTCGACTGCGAATCAAGAACCGCTGCGTACTCTCCTACATGTGCTGTCGTCTGAACTCCGAAGCCTGCGACCGTTGCGGATCGCCGGCTTCGGCTGAAAAAGCGATTCTCTCGTCGCGCAAAACTTGGCAGCGCGGTAGCCCTATTGCCTGCGGAAAAGGAACGAAAATAGATGTGATTTCACCGAGCGGCGATGCTTTTTCAAGCGGCCCTGCTCGGTGCTTTGGAAGATATCAGGCTTTCGATCGATTGCAAGAAATTGCCGGCTGGAATTCGCCTAACAGTCAACGGTCATCCAGTATGCGCCATCGGCAGTCCCGCTAGACGCGACCCAAGACGAACGATCGCTCTGATTCCTATCGGAACATGTACCAGGCGTTTAGCTCGACGAAGTTGTGCGACAAGCGGTCGCCCGGTTGCTTAGCTCGCTTCGCTCGGCCACAATAACTCGCTCGGCGAAACTGGCGCTCGAAGATAGTTTGCCGAATTCCCACCGGAGCGATGCACCCCTGATGAAACTCGTCCCTTTAAACGATTACGTTGTCATTCGTCCGCAAGCGGCCGAAGTCGAAACCGCCGGCGGCATCGTCTTGCCCGACTCGGCGCAAGAGCAGTCTTTCCAGGGACGCGTGCTAGCGGTCGGCGATGGGCTCCGGTTCGACGGCTCGCAGAATCGAAGCGCCTGCCAAGTGCAAGAAGGGGATCGGATCCTCTATTCTCGCTACGCTGGTTCGCCGGTCACGGTCAATGGAGAAGAGCTCATCATCATGAGCGAGCGACAAATTCTCGCGATCTTGCGATAAATCGCCTCTTTCCGCTGAATCGGCGATGTTCCTACCGTCGCCTCTCCGTTGAATTCTGCCCCCTCGTAGACCGATGCTTTCGACACTGCTCCCGAGTACAATACCGGGCGTCGTTCGTTTCGGGTGCCGGGGCACGCATCGGGCCGCCGCTGGAATTCCGACGAACCGTTTCATCTCCGAAAGGTTGCGGAAATGCGGTTCGTCCGCAAAGACGGCGGCGTCTATCAGGCCGAAAGCAACCATGTGAACTACGAAACGTGCATCACGATCATGGCGTTCGTCGAAGCCAACAAAGACGGCCGCTATACGAAGCTGATCAAAGGGGCCGAGAAGTACGTCAAAGAGTTGCAATGGGATGAGAGTGAAGGAAAGGACAAGAGCTCGACCGAATACGGCGGCGCCGGCTACGGCCGTAGCAAACGGCCCGACCTCTCGAACACCACCTTCTTGATCGACGCGCTGAAGGCTGCCGGAGCGGGCCCTGACGACGAAGCGTTGAAGAAGGCGCTCGTATTCGTCTCGCGCTGCCAGAATCTCGAAACGGAATACAACACGACGGAATTCAGCGCTAAGAATCCCGACGGCGGCTTTTACTACACGCCGGCAGCCGGCGGATCGAGCCAAGCCGGAAAGACCGAGCAAGGGGGCCTGCGCAGCTATGCGTCGATGACCTATGCCGGGCTCAAGAGCATGATCTTCGCGGGGCTCGGCTCGAACGACCCGCGTGTGAAAGCGGCGACCGAATGGCTGCAAAAGAACTACGCCTTAGATACGAATCCGGGCATGGGGCAAGCGGGGCTGTTCTACTACTACCACACCTTCGCCAAGACGCTCGACGCACTCGGGAAGGAGACGTTTACCGATTCCGCGGGTATGGCGCATGCATGGCGCATCGATCTGGCAAAGGTCTTGGTCGAACGGCAAAACGCCGACGGATCTTGGACGAATAAAGAAGCGCGGTGGATGGAAGGGGATCCGAACCTGGTGACCGGCTACGCCTTGCTGGCGATGGCCTACCTTCATCCGGCGAAGTAGCGAAAGCGAGCGGAGCCACGGAGCGCATGGCGTTCGGCCATGCGCTCCTTTTTTTGTCACGACATTTCAGCGAGACGGAGTTCGACGATGAGAAACGTGAGCAAGTATGTCGTGTTGTGCCTTTCGACGCTCGCCTGCACGGCCCGCGCCGACGACTGGCCGCAATGGCGTGGTCCGACGCGCGACGACGTATGGCGCGAAACGGGGCTCATCGAGAAGTTTGCCGGCGAGCAAGTACCGATTCGCTGGCGCGTTCCGGTCGGTTCAGGCTATAGCGGTCCCTCGGTCTATCAAGGCCGCGTTTACCTTACGGATCGAATCGTCGAACCGGCGCAAATCGAACGAGTTCATTGCTTCGATGAAGCGAGCGGTAAGACGATCTGGAGCTACACCTACGATTGCCCCTATGCGAAAGTCGGCTATCAAGCGGGGCCGCGCGCGAGCGTCGGCTGCGACGAGGGGCGGGTCTATGCGCTCGGAACGATGGGGCATTTGCATTGCTTCGACGCCGCGAAGGGAACGGTCCTTTGGAAGCATGAACTGGCGCCGGAATACAAGATCGACATGCCGATCTGGGGCATCACGGCCTCGCCGCTCGTCGAAGGAGATCTGATTATCGTGCAGGTCGGCGGGGAGCATGCCTGCCTCGTGGCGTTCGATAAGCGGACCGGCGTCGAGAAGTGGAAATCGGTCGACGACCGCGCCTCTTATGCCGCGCCGATCATCGTCGAACAGGCCGGCAAGCGAGTGGTCGTTTGCATGACCGGCGACAACGTGGTCGGGCTCGATCCCGCGACGGGTGGCGTCTATTGGACGGTGCCGTTTCCGCCGAAGAACATGCCGATCGGCGTGTCGACGCCGGTCGTGAGCGGCGATCGGGTCTTCATGACCTCGTTTTACGACGGCTCGTTGCTTTTAAAGCTCAACGCGGAAACGCCGACCGCCGAAAAGCTTTGGCTCCGCGTCGGGGCGAACGAAAAGAAAACCGATGCATTGCAGTCGATCATTGCTACGCCCCTCTTCCTCGGCGACTACGTCTACGGCGTCGATAGCTACGGGCAACTCCGTTGCTTGGAAGCGAAGACCGGAGATCGCGTGTGGGAAAACATCACGGCCGTTCCGCCGGGCCGCTGGAGCACGATTCACTTGACACAGAACGTCGATGGCCGGACGTGGATGTTCAACGAACGCGGCGAATTGATCATCGCGAAGCTTTCGCCGGCGGGATACGAAGAGCTGAGCCGCGCCAAGCTGCTCGCGCCGACCAGCGATCAACTTCCGCAACGAGGGGGCGTCTGCTGGTCGCATCCGGCTTACGCGAATAAGCGCGTGTTTGCCCGAAGCGATTTGGAACTCGTTTGCGGCGAGCTGGCTGCCGAGCCGGCGAAATAGAGCCGCTGCGAAGTTTTATGTCGCCAGCTTACTTCTTCTTCCGCCGTTCCCGTTCGTAGCGAATCATGCAGCCGATCGCAACGGTCTCGGCCGTCTTGGGCTTCTCGCCTTTGAGGACGGAGTCGAGCGCCGTTTCCAAGTAGCGGTTTTTGACGAGCGTGGCGCTGCTGTGATCGTCGAGCCCGCCCATATAGGCGATCTTGCGATTCTTATCGAGCACGAAGAACTCGGGCGTGAAGGTCGCGCCGAAATCCTTGGCGATCTTCTGCGTGTCGTCGTAGAGATAAACGAATGGGAATTTCTTCGCTTCGGCCCGCTTCTTCATCGAAGCGAGGTCGTCGGCGGGAATCTTATTCACGTTCACCGCCACGATCGCGACCTTCGCTTTCGCATCGGAATACTTCTTTGCCAAGGCCACGATTCGGTCCTCGTAGTCCGTTGCCACGTCGCAGCTGTTGCACGTGAAGCAGACGACGACGACGTCCTGGTCTTTCAGATCGGCCAGCGAATGCTTCTTGCCGTCGATGCCCGGCAGGTCTTTCCACTCCGGCGACTTATCGCCGACGTTGAGCACGGGATTATACGCACCGGCGCGTGCGACCTCATTCAACGAGGCGCCTACAAAGCAGAAGACGATCGCGAACACGAAGACGAAACGAAGACGCGACATACGGAAGATTCCGAAGCGGAAGGGGGGAGGCGAGGGCGTAAGTGCGGCGGGGTCTTTATTCTAAGTGACGCCGCCAGGAATTCCAAATGCTCGTCGCGGCTATTGCGAAGTCCGGCTCACGGGCCTTTCCAGCACGAGAATCGTCGCCTCCGGTTTGCAGAAAAGCCGGAGCGGAAGTTTGCTGGATAGGCCCCGGCCGACGTGCAGGATCGTCGGCGGTTCGTGGAACGTGCCCGATGCGTAGCGCGTGCCGTAGCTGCTGGGAGCCAAGATCGGGCCTAGCGGCGGAAACTGGATCTGCCCGCCGTGTACATGGCCGGCGACCATGAGATCGAACCCATGAAGCCGAGCCCAAGGGAGTTGATCGGGGGAGTGCGAGAGGAGGATGCGAAACTCGCGGCCGTTGTTGCGCGGCGGGCAGTCGTCCATCGGAGCGGCCGGCTTGAGCCACGGCATGGCCGTCCCTGCGAGGACGACATCGATCCCGCGAATGGAAACGGTCGTGCGGCGGATTCCGACGTCGATGAGCCCGGCGGCGATGAGCCGACGGCGCGTCTCTTCGTGATCGACTCGAATATCGTGATTGCCGAAAATGAAATAGACGCCATGACGCGCGCGGAGCTTGCCGAGCGTCGTCGGGATCCAGTCCCAGCAAGACTCGGTCTCCAGTAGGTCGCCGGTGAGGAGCACTAAGTCGGGCTCGGCTTCGTTGACCAAGTCGATCGCTCGTTCGTAGTAGCGGCGGTCGATGATACCGGTCAGATGCACATCGGTGAGATGCGCGATCTTCAAGCCGGCCAGCTGAGCGGGAAGGCGCGGAGGCGCGATCCGTTTCGTCTGCACGGCGAGTTGCAGCACCTCGTTGAGCGGCAGCGTGGACATGAGCCGACCATAGAGGCTGTGCGTCGTCGGAGGAACGAGCGCGGGGCGCAGGTCGTGTACGACCGTGTCGTCGGATAAGAGCACGTCCGGGTCGGTGCGCTGAATTCGGCGCAAGAGCCACGGCAAGAAACCGAAAAAGACGTTGATCGCGCACAGGTCGACGTAGATGCGCAGCTCAAACGGAAGCGGCACGTTCCAGCGTCCGAGTAGCGCCGTCACGTGCGCGAGCGAATTACCCGGCGTGGCAAGAGTCGGAGATAAATCTAAACCGCGGGCGACGATCCATAGCACCGCAGCGACGCTTCCCGCCGCAAGGCAAGAGTTGATCACGAAGCCGAGAGCTTTGATCAGCCTTCGCGGCCAGGCTTGGGCATGGATATTGTTGCCGAGCCAGAGAAGCCAACTGATGTGTCCCGGTATCGAACCGAGCACCAGGAGCACGTAGGGATCGTTCATGCGACGTGCCGCCGTGCGCGATCCGCGCGGAAACGCGGATCGTGGAAGGAACGAGAACGCTCACCGAGCGCGCGGCGAAAATGAAAGCGACCGCCGCCCATTATTTCACGATGAACTTCTCGACGGTGTCGAGAAGCTGATCTAGGCGGAACGGCTTGTAGAGAACCGCTTGCAGACCGGCTTGCCGAGCCTTGACGATCGAATGGCCCGGATCCCAGCCGAAGCCCGACATCAAGACGAGCGGGACGGGATTCACCAAATCGAGCAGCTTGAGCATGACGTCGTAGCCGGTCATGTCGGGCAGGCGAACGTCGGCGATGATGACGTCGTAGTGAGTTCCCTTCGCCATGTTGCGGACCATGCAGACGGCCTCGGCACCGTCGTGGGCGGTCTCGACGATGCAACCGTAGCGCTCGAGCAAATGATGTGCGGCAGTGCGAACCGATTCGTCGGCATCGGCCACGAGGATTTGCTTGCCGCGGAGTTTCGGTCGATCGGGACCCATCGTCCCTTGCGGCAGCGCTTGGCTCGGGGCCATCTTCTGACCGACCTTCTGGATCACTTGCTTGATGTCGCGCGCGTTGCGGAGGATGCGCTGCAGCCGTTCGGCGACATCCGGCTCGTGGCCGATATAACGCTCCATGATGTTCACGGCGTCGTTCAGGATGTCGTCGACCGGCAGGGCCACGGCACTATGAATCGCTTCGACGCTCATCGCCGCCGCCCCGGCGCGCTCGACGACCAGCAACTCCAGCGTGTTCAAAGCGACGGCCACATCGCGGGCGAAGATCTCGAGAAACTGTTGATCGCTGTCGCCGAAGGCGTGCGGATCGGGACTTTCGACGTTGAACGTGCCGATCACTTCTTCGTGCAGCATGAGCGGCACGGTGAGCGAGCTCCGGCCGCCGTGCGCCCCTTCGATATAGAGCGGGTCGCTCGTGGTGTCTTCGCAGATATAGCTCTTACGAGTTGCGGCAACGAAGCCGGTCACGCCGTTGCCGCGCGGTTCGGCGAAGAGCATTCGTTGCGAGGCTTCCGACGACATGCCGACGGCGAGCAGCGGCTCGAGCTTACCGGTCTTGGCGTCGAGAAGGCGAATCTCGATGATGTCGAAATTCAGCAGTTGGCGAGCGTAGAAGAGAATGTTTTCCTTGAGCAGTTCGATTCGCTCGTCGATCGTCATCCGGAAAAGTTCTTCCGGAGAGAGATTGGCGAGTTCGACGCCGGCCTTGTGGATCGCGGCGAGTTTCTGCTGCTGCACTACTTCGAGCGTGACGTCGCGCAGCGTGACGATCAGGTGTCGCGAAGAGCCGTCGCCCAGGGGGGCGGCGTGAACGCGAAAGAAGTCTTCGCCGGAGTGAAGCGTCGAGCTACTCGGCCGGCCGGAAGCGCGGGCCGTGTTGAAGGGGCACATGTCCGGTCCGAGAATTTCCGGACCTTTCAAGGCAGCGTAGAAACCCTGCCCTACGAGCGATTCGTTCTTCGTCCATTCGCAAAGACGTTGATTGCACCAAACGATTTTGTTCTCGGCATCGAGCACGACGACTCCGTCGGGCATCGAACGCAACATCTGCTCGTATTGGGCCGTTTCGCTCACAGTCCGCTTTCCCACTGACGAGACTGCCGGCAACCCGACGGCGGGCGGCATGAGCGGAGGCGAAGCAGGCGATAGAGCCGAGCCCGCAACGGCCACGGTTGCCGAAGGCGCCGCCATCGCCGGGAAACCGGCATCGGTCGGCTGCTGTAGAGGGCATTCGGCTTTGGGGTCATCGGCATCACTGCGAACGGCACTACCAGCACCCGTTTCACTCACCGGCTTGGAAAGCTTCGCGTTCGAACTCGTCGCTTCGGATCGACGCGGCGGGCTATCGGCTACCGCCGATGCGCTGCCGGCATTCGCTTCTCCGACTATCGAGCTCTTAGTCTTGGCGCTCAAAGCATCGTCTCCGAAGGGCATGAACGGCCCGCGACACGTTGCTCGTCTGAGTGACGAACCTATGTCGCCTCGTCATTCCCTGTCATCCCGATCGTATAAGGAATTATACGACGCACGATTACGCGGAACAACGAAAATGCACAGCCTCTAACAGCATCGACGTTTCTTACGCCACACTTTGGAAACCTCATGGAATGGGCAGAGTTTTCCGG
Organism: Planctomycetia bacterium; assembly: GCA_021413845.1. Taxonomy (NCBI): domain Bacteria; kingdom Pseudomonadati; phylum Planctomycetota; class Planctomycetia; species Planctomycetia bacterium. The sequence goes on from JAIOPP010000100.1 coordinate 102,539, forward strand.
TCGTGGCGGCTCGAACGGCGCTGCTCGCCGGTTCAAACGTTACACAACTTGGAATGGTTTCCGCAACCGGGTTTCTCTTTCCGCGCGACGCACGATTCGACATTGACGACCGAAACTTAGCATTGAAAAAGAGGAGCCGTTGCCGCTCGCCGGTCGCCGCGAACATACAACCGAGTCGACCGTTACGAGTCGTATTTGCCGGCATCTGTCGATGATCGGGGCTCTCAATGTCGACAAGATAAAAGAGTCGGACTCGATCGAACTCCGCTGGACCGTGCTATTTGCAACGGTGCGGCCGGCTTGCGTTCCACGAAACCGTCGGAGACCGTAGAAATGTGGCGTTCGCTCTTCGTGGCCGTAGGATTGTACGCAGTCCTTTTGGGGGTGGAGTGCTTGCTGATCGACAAAGCAGTGCTCGCGCGGCGCGAAAGCGCAGCTCCCGGAATGGAGCAAAAAATCGGTCGCAATCGGGAGTATTCCCCGCCCGATTGGGCCCCTTGGAGCCTCATGTCGACCGGCGCCGTGACGGTGCTGTATTCCTTCACGCTGCCGAAACGGGGCGGCTGAGTCGACTGCCGGCACTACCGGAATGCAACGGCTCGCCTAGTCGGTTCGATGTACTCGTCGAGCGAGACACTTATCGACCTCGCGTAGAACACGGTTTCTTAGAACTCGTCGCTTAGTCCGCTTTGCGAAGCGCGTTGAAGTATTGCTTCTTCTGTTCGCGGCGTGAACGATCGAGCGCTTGGCTTTCTAGCGTCTGCGCTTCTCGACCTGCCGAGACCGCTTGTTCTTGGTTGCGAATCGCTTCGAGCGCTTTGCCTTTGGCGTTGGGACCGTCGGTCGGGCCGATGATGCGAAACGCGCCGGTGCCGATTTGCTGCTTCACGCGCGAGTCGAATGCCGCCGTTTGACCTGGGGCTTCGCCATCGAGGCCGTTGCCGACCCCTTGGCCCGGCTGATTTCCTCCTTGGTTTCCTGCACCTGGTCCTTTTTGTCCCTGACCTTGTCCGGCCATGCCTTGCCCTGGTTGCCCCTGACCCGGTTGTCCTTGGCCCGGTTGTGCTTGGTTGCCGCCGTTTTGTCCGGGCGCGCCGCCTGGTTTCTTTCCTTCTCCCGCCCCCGGTTCTTGGCCTTGTGACATGCCCGACTTACATTCGGCGAGATCTTGCAAGCCGCGGTCGAGCAGTTGGCTCTCGCTCGCTTGCTTCGCGAGTTGATCGAGCTGCTTTTGCAAGTCGTTCAACGCTTGCGAGGCTTCGTTTCCCTTGCCGCTTTGCATCCCTTGCGATGCTTGCTCGAGCGCCTCTTGCAGGCCCGCGAGCGATTGCTGTTGCGCGGCCATTTGCGAAAGCTTCTCTGCCAATGCCGAGGCGTCGAGTGCGCCCGGTTGCGATCCGGCACTCGCCGACGGTTCGGAACCTTTGCCGTCTTTCTTTTGCCCTGCTCCGTTCTTTCCTTCGCTCGAGCTTTCCGCTTGCTTCTGTTTCGCGGCGAGTTGTTGCTCGGCTTCTTTACGACGTTCTTCTTGCGCCTGGGCCAGTTGTTCCATTTGCTTTTGCAATCGATCCAACTGCTCGGCCATTTGCTGCTTCTGCGCAGGATCGAGCTTGCCCGACTCTAGTTCTTTGCGCAATTGCTCGACTTGTTCCGCGGCGCCGCGGAAATTTCCTTCTTGGATCGCGTTCGTCAACTTCTCCGACGCACCAGGATTCTTCGACCGTAGCCGACTCAATTGCTTCTTGAGTTCTTCGGCTCCCGACACTTGTTCGCGTCGCTCTTGAATTTGCTTCGCGAGGTCGTTGAGCTTGACGAGCGATTCTTTTTGATCGACCTCGGCCGCTCCCTTGATCTTGCGGGCCTCGTCTTGCAATTTCTCCAGTAGCTTTTGCGCTTCGACGAGCTTGAGCTTCTCCGCTTCCAGCTTTTTGTCTTCTAGTTTTTTCTCCAACGTTGCCGCCGTCTCTTTCATTTGCGCCTGCACTTGCTTCGCGGCGGCAGCCGCCGGTGCCACCGGAGGAACGGCCGGCGAAAGCGATAGCGCGACGACAACAGCAGTCGCCAGCGGCACCAGAGGCCACGCCAGCCGGCGCGACGAAACAAGCGGGAACGAGGCGCGTACGTCGAGGTTGGCGATGGCGCGCTCGGCATCGGCTTCGACTGCCCGCCGCGCGGCACCATCGGCCGCGACGTCGGAGCCTGCGATCGACCGCAGCGCCAGCGCCGTGGAGACTCGTTCGTCGAGTCGGCAGCGTCGGTCAAGTTCGACGGCCGCCGCCAGTTCATCGTGGCTCGTCGCTCGTCCGGCGATCAAGGTCGCAAGCAGCGCAATAATCGCGGCGATGCCCAGCACGATCGGCCATGAGATTCCGAGCGGAAAGTATTTGTCGACGACGATGACACTCGCCGCGATTCCGAACGCGAGCGTGGCGATCCAAGGAAAGAGCGCGACGACCCGTTCGAGAAAGAGTCGGCGTCTCGCGATCGACAATTGCTTGGCAAGAGATGCATTCATCGCATTACGGTCCTTGGTCGTCACCGAAGCCGAAAGATCGACTTCGTATTAGTTTACCGTTTTAGCTTGCCTAGGCCATAAAATACGAAAGAAGATCGGTCTGACCCGAAGCTTGCGGACGACGTATACTAATAGAGAGGAAGAAACTCACGGTTGTCGCCGTGAGCCTCCTTCCCTACGACGCGAGTTGGAAGAGGTTGGTTCCATGGCAGTCATGCAAACACCGGGGCAGACAGCAACGGGCCAACTCCCGTCTCCGGCCGATCATCCGCAGGCCGACGTCTTGATCTACGACGGCGACTGCAAATTCTGCACGGCCAGCGTTCATAAGCTCCATCAAGCCGATCGTCGCAGACGGCTGACGTTTATTTCCTTGCACGATCCCGAGGTGCAGGCCCGTTGGCCGGACCTGAAGCACGAAGATCTGATGCGGTATATGTATGTCTGCACGGCCGATGGTCGGAAGTTTCACGGAGCCGAGGCGTTTAAGTATCTCAGTACGCGATTGCCGCTGCTCTATTGGATGGCACCGGCCCTCTACTTCCCGGGCCTGATGCCGCTCTGGCAAGCCTGCTATCGCGCGTTCGCGAAACGCCGATATCGCTGGGGACGGATCGAGAGTTGCGAAAACGGCACCTGCAAGATCCCGGCCCGAAAGTAGCTCGTGTTTCCTTCGGCTGCGAGGCCCTCGTCGACGCGCCGTTTCTGCGTATAATCGGCGACGGCGTTCTTCCGGTTTCTCACTGCTCAGTAGGCCCGATTGTCATCGGGTCCGAGTGGTTTATTTAGATCATCGTGATTCGAAACATGACTCAATTTCGCATTGAAAAAGATTCGATGGGGGACGTGAAAGTTCCCGCTCAGGCCTACTACGGCGCGCAAACGCAACGAGCCGTCGAGAACTTTCCGATCTCCGGTAAGCCGCTCCCGAAACAATTGATCCACGCAATGGGCCTCGTCAAGCTCGCGTGCGGCATCGCAAATCGCGATCTCGGCAAGCTTACCGGCACCGGGAAGAATCCGCTGAACGATGCGCAGGTCAAGGCGATGCTCGCCGCTTGCCGCGAAGTCTCCGAAGGAAAGTACGACGGCGAGTTTCCGATCGACGTCTATCAGACCGGCTCGGGCACTTCGAGCAATATGAATGCCAACGAAGTGATCGCGAACCGTGCGATCGAAATGATGGGGGGAGATCGACTCGTGGCCGCGAAGCCGATTCACCCCAACGATCACGTCAACATGGGCCAGAGCACGAACTGCACGTTTCCGACGGCGATTCATGTCGCCGTGGCGATGGCGATCGTGAAGGAATTGATTCCCGCTTTGGGGCGTCTCGGCGATGTGCTGACGAAGAAAGCCGCGGCCTGGGACAAGATCATCAAGATCGGCCGGACTCACTTGGCCGATGCCACGCCGCTGCGGCTGGGTCAGGAAATCGGCGGCTTTGCCCGACAGATCGAGCAATCGATTCATCGGGCCCGCCGCGCTGCCGATGCCGTGCTGGAACTCCCGGTCGGCGGCACCGCCGTCGGAACGGGCATCAATACCCATCCCGAGTTCGCGGCGCGCACGAGCGCCGCGCTGGCGCAGGAAACCGGCATCCCGTTTATCGAAGCGGTCAACCACTTCGAAGCGAATGCCCAACGCGACGGCCTCGTCGAATGCCACGGTCAACTCAAGACGGTCGCCGTGACGCTGTTCAACGTCGCCAACAACATTCGCTGGCTTGGCTCCGGCCCTCGTTGCGGTTTCTATGAGCTGATTCTTCCCGATCGCCAGCCGGGCAGCTCGATCATGCCGGGCAAGGTGAACCCTGTGATGTGCGAGAGCATGATGCAGGTGACGGCGAAAGTCATGGGGAACGATCAGACGATCTCGCTGAGCGGTGCGACCGGCGGTCAGTTCCAACTCAATATCATGATGCCCGTCATGGGCGACACGACGCTCGAAAGCATCTCGCTCTTGTCGCATTGCACGAACGCGTTCGTCGAGTTCTGCGCGGAAGAGATGGAGGCAAATGAAGCACAGTGCAACGCCAGTATCGAGAAGAGCCTGTCGATGGTTACCAGCTTGAACCCCTACATCGGCTACGAGAAAGCCTCGAAGCTCGCGAAGGATGCGTTTAAGAGCGGCAAAACGATTCGCGAACTCTGCACGGAACAAAACATCCTGCCGCCGGATCAGCTGGAAAAAGCCCTTGATCCTTGGGCGATGACGGAACCGGGGTAGGCAAAATGCAGAAGTAGAAATGCAAAATGCAAAACTTCGGAGGCGTTTTGCGCTTTCGTGGTTTAGCATAAGGGCCTTCCGCTGCGAGTGCGTTGCGGTCGACCTGCTGCGCTTGGCCCCTTTCTCTAATTTGAGACTTTGCCATGAAGAACATCGTGTCGCTCGTCGCCGGTTCGCTTGCGTTCGCGCTTTGCTTGCTGGTTGCCGGTTCCGCGTCGGCGCAAGGCGATGCGGAGGTCGAAGCCAAGTTCGTCGCTACGCTCAAGAACGCGACGCTCAAAGGTTCTTGGGCGCCGGTCGCCGGCGGGAAGCTGGGGGCCGAGAAGGGAAACGACTCTTATCGCATCGCACGCGCCGAGAAGAGTTCGGCCGGCCAATGGTCGATCGTCTCGCTCTATAACGTCGGCGGGCGACAGGTCGAGTTCCCGATCTCCGCTTCCGTGAAGTTCGCCGGCGACACCGCCGTGCTGATTCTCGACGATGTTCGCGCCGGTCCTGGCGCCGCCAACTGGTCGGCTCGGGTCATGTTCCACAACGACGTTTACGCCGGCCGGTGGTGGGCGACGGCTGATCCCGAACACGGCGGCACGATCAACGGCACGATCACGCGAGCGCCGTAAGCGGCAACTCGCGTCAGCTGCGTAACGACGCCCCGAACGCTTTCGCGCACGCATCGACGATCCGCGTTCGCAGTTCGTCGGCTTCGGTGTTCGTCAGCGTCCGCTCGCGCGAGCGGAGCAGCAGCGTAATGACGAGGCTTTTCTTTCCTGCGCCGAGTTTCTTCTCGTCGCGAAACGGCTCGCCTTTGAGGTCGAGCGTCGCGAGCAGGTCGCCGCCGCAGCTACGCACGGTCGCCGCAATGTCGTTCCAGCGGACTTGCTCGTCGACCACGAGATTGATATCGCGCTCGATCGCCGGATAGTCGGGCGTCGGCACGTAGCGCGGCACCAGTACGGCAGCCTTGATAAGTGCCGCGATCTTCAACTCGGCCACCACGGTCTTCCCGCGCAGATCGAACTTCTTTTGTCCCGTCGCACCGACCTCGCCGAGCACTCCGAACGGCTCGCCGTCGAGCAACAGTTCGCAAGCCCGATCGGTTGCGAAGAGGGATTGCGAGGTCGGCCGGACGTCGACCTGAGCCGCCGGAGCGAGTGCGGAAACCACGGCTTCGATGGTTCCTTTCAAGGCGAAGAAGGCGTTCGCTTTTTCGCCGCTGCTCGTGAGCGCGAGCATGAGTTCTTCCTGCGGCAGCGCCCCGGCGCGCGGCAGGTACACCTTCGCGGTTTCGAACAGTTCGATCGTGCGGTTCCCGACCGCTTCGTTGTCGCGGCGAGCCTTGAGCAGGCTCGGTACGAGGCTTCGGCGCAGCTTATCGGCCCGTTCGAGAATCGGCATTTGCAGCGCAAGCGGAGCGGCATCGGTCCAGGGGGAGAACGACGTCGAAAGCGAGTCGTCGACGACGCTGATCGTGAGCGCTTCGTCGAAGCCGCAAGCGGTGAGCACATGACGAATCTTGTTGAGTACCCGATCTTCGTCGGTGCGTGCCGAAGGGGCCATCGGTACGCCGACGTCTTCGGGAATCTTGTCGTAGCCGTAGATGCGGGCCGCTTCTTCGATCAGGTCGATCTCGCGCGAAAGATCGCGCCGCCAAGAGGGAGGGACGACGGTGATGCTCTGCATTCCACCGCTTGCATCGCTCGGCAACTCGGCGAAGACTTCGTTCTTCGCTTCCGTCATGGTACGAATCGCTGCGAGGTCTTTCCTCGCGAACGCTTCGTCCATTTGTCGCATCTCGCTGGGGGTCAGCTTCGCCGTATGTTCCACGACGACTCCGCCTGCTGCGTCCCTCGCCAGGCGAACGTCGATGCCGGCGCTACCGAGCCGCGGTTGCAAGCCGAGCGACGTCAAAATCCGCAGGACTTCACTGCCGGGGATGTTGATGCCGACGATCCGCTTCAACTGCGCGAGGCGTAGCGTGATCGGCTCGCGCGGCTTCGGCTTCTCGCCCACGTCGAGCGACCCGACCGCCAGTTCGCCGCCGCAGATTTCCAAGATGAGTTCGCAGCAGCGACGACTGGCCCACTCGATTCCTTCCGGATCGACGCCGCGCTCGAAACGGTACGACGAATCGCTCCGGAGCGCAAGCTTGCGGGCCGCGGTGCGAATCGAAAGGGGATCGAAATCGGCCGACTCGATCAAGAGGTCGGTCGTCGTCGACGAGACCTCGGAATCGACGCCCCCCATGATCCCGGCGATCGCGACGGGCCGCTCGGCGTCGGCGATGACCGTCATGCCGGGTTCCAGCACGTACTGCTTATGATTGATCGCTGCGAACTTCTCGCCGCTTACCGCCTCACGCACGATGATCTTCTTGCCGCGCAGCTTCGCGAGATCGAACGCGTGCAACGGTTGACCGCATTCCATCAACACGTAGTTCGTAATGTCGACGGCGTTGTTGACCGTCGGCTGCCCGATCGCCGCGAGACGTTTTTGCAGCCACGCGGGACTTGGGCCGACTTTCACTCCACGAATCACGCGGGCAATGTAACGCGGGCAGCGCAGCGGGGCGTCGACTTGCAATTGAGCGAGCGTATCCACGGCAGGGCCCGATTCCTGCGGCGCCGCCTTGGGAAGAGCGAGCGGTGAGCCGAAGATCACGGCGGCTTCGCGCGCTAGACCGATGTGGCCGAGGCAGTCGGGCCGATTGCTCGTGATTTCCAGATCGACGGCGTAGTCGCCGGCGGCGGCGGTCGTGCTTTCGTGATTGAAGCCGGCCATCATCATGCGCAACGCGAACTCGTCGACCGAGAGGCCGACAAGCGGAACGTACTGGCGCAGCCATTCGTAGGAAATAATCATGGGCGGGGCTTTCGCTCGTCGCTAGAACTGTTCGAGCTAGAATTGTTCGAGGAAGCGGACGTCGTTCTTGTAGAACTCGCGGATGTCGGTCACTTGATGCCGGCGGGCGCAGACGCGTTCGACGCCGAGCCCGAAGGCGAAGCCGGTGACCTCGTCGGGATCGTAGCCGACGGCGCGGAGCACGTTCGGGTCGACCATGCCCGCGCCTCCCATTTCGATCCACCGCTCGTTCCACTGCATGTCGACTTCGACGCTTGGTTCGGTGAACGGGAAGAACGACGGCCGGAAGCGAATGTGAACGTCGCCGCCGAAATAGCTGCGCGCGAATAGCCGTAGCGTGCTCTTCAGGTCCGCCATCGTCACATTGCGATCGATCAGCAAGCCTTCGATCTGATGGAACATCGGGTAGTGGGTCGCATCGGCCGTATCGGGCCGATAGACACGGCCGAGCGAGATGATGCGCACCGGCGGCGGCGTCGACTCCATGACACGAATCTGGACGGTGCTCGTTTGGCTGCGCAGCAACATCGGCGCGTCGGCCTCGCCGGCGAGCTTCTTGGCCGTCGCTAAGTAAAAATTCTCCAGCGGATCGCGAGCCGGATGCGCCGCGGGGATGTTGAGCGCTTCGAAGTTGTGGCGCTCGTCTTCGATCTCCGGACCATGCGCGACGGTGAAGCCGAGCCGACCCATGATCTCCTTGAGTTCTTCGACCGTCTGCGTAAGCGGGTGCAGGTGTCCGAGTCGCGGGCGAAGGCCGGGCTGCGAACTGTCGAAGGCCGGGCCGGCGGCGACGGGAGCGGCGATTGTGGAGCCGATCCGTTCTTGAGCTGCGGCGAAGGCCGTATCGATCGCCGTTTTCGTATCGTTGAACTTCTTGCCGGCGGCGGGCTTGTCGTCTTTGCCGACGGTGCCGAGCCCCTTTTGGGCATCTTTCAGGCGACCGCTTTTCGCACCCAAGAATTCCACGCGGGCCGCTTCGAGCGTGGCGGCATCCGTGGCCGCGCCGAACGCTGCGAGAGCCGCTTGGGTGAGTGCGTCGAGTTCGGCGACGAACGAGGCGAGCGACATGCGGAGTCTCTCAGGCGGAAATCTAAGAGGGAATAAATCGGACTTCGAGGAAGGTGGCTCGGCAGAATACCGAGACACCGGCTACCAAGAAAAACGGCGGCGAAACGCTGAGCGTCTCGCCGCCGGATCTTAATTATCAGTCTCTCTGGCGGCGACGAGTTAGACGCCCAAGGCGCCCTTAGCCAACGCAAACACGGCGTCGAAGCCGGCCGGGTCGTGAATCGCCATCTCGCTCAAGGTCTTGCGATCGAGTTCGACCTTCGACTTTAACAAGCCGTTGATGAACTGGCTGTAGCGCAAGCCGCGCTGGCGGCAAGCGGCGTTCAAGCGAATGATCCACAACGAGCGGAGATTGCGGCGCTTCGTCTTGCGATCGCGGAAGGCGTAGACGCCGGCCTTGATCAGGGTTTCCTTCGCGGTGCGGAACATCTTACGACGACCGCCGACGAATCCCTTCACCTTCTTACGCAATCGCTTCTTCGCTTGGGTGCGGGCCGCACCTTTCATCGTACGCATAGCACATCGTTCCTTTACGTCACTAGCACAAGCCCAAGGCCTCGTCGAAAAGTTCGACGACGTTTTTACCAGCCCGACTTGCATTGGCCTGATCTTGCGATCGGCGTCGGCAACGAGCGACATGGCACTCGCGGCCCGCCCACGAACAAGTTCGCGGGACTCAACACGCATTCTCAATCACATTCGCTTCGCAACGCTTTGACAAGCTGCGAAGTTACCCCCGGCCTTACGGCACGGGGCTCGCCTCAGAGGCCGAGCGTCGGGAGCATGTTACTGACCCCTGACCACCGACCCCTGATCACTGTCCTTAGTATCCGTTGCCGCAAAGCAAGCGGGCCACGCGCTTCGATTCGCTCACGGTCGTGGCCGAGGTGCCGCGGAGCTTCCGCTTACGCTTCGACGACATCCGGCTCGCCAAGTGGCTCGTGCCGGCACCGCGGTGCATGGCCTTGCCGGTTGCCGAGAGACGGAAGCGCTTCTTCGTCCCTTTATGGGTCTTCATCTTAGGCATACATCACCAATCCGTTCGTTCGATCGTATGAGAAGGGGGGTAGGTAGCCGGGAAAGCCCCTCATTATAAAGCGGCTTGCGTCCTGTGGAAGTCCATTCGGCGGAAACCTGGAAAGGACTTTAACCTCCCGAACGAAGGGGTATTGAGGCGGGAGGGGGCTTTCGCGAGGCCGCGAGCGGGGAGAAATGCTTGTTTTCGCTGCGGCATAGGTGCATATTGCGGCTTCCGCCCCCGCTTCCCACCCCCAATCGCCCGCGAGCACGATCGCCATGCATTCTTCTCTTTGGACCGAAGCCGGCACGCTGCTGCAAAGCTTCGTCGTGCTTATCGCATCGGTCTTGCCGACCGCTCCCGGTGTGCCCGGCGCGCATTGGCCGCGCTGGCGTGGACCGCTCGAAGACGGCCATTCGCAGGAAACCGACATCCCGACGAAATGGAGCAATGCCGATGTCGTTTGGAAAACGCCGCTGCCCGGAAGCGGTCAGTCGTCGCCGATCGTTTGGGGCGATCGTATTTTTCTGACGTCGGCATTGGAAGACGGCAAGCAGCGGGTGGTGTACGCAGTCGATCGCAAGACCGGCAAGATCCTCTGGCAGCACACCGCTTGGACGGGCGAACCGGAAAAGCTCCATGCTTGGAACAGTTGGGCGTCGTCGACTTGCGCGACCGATGGAGAGGTGGTCGTGGCTTTCTTCGGGCGGGGCGGGCTACATGGCTACGGTGTCGATGGAAAACATTTGTGGAGTCGCGATCTCGGGAAGTTCGAGAGCCCATGGGGAGTGGCGGCTTGCCCGGTGATCCTCGGCGATCTCGTGATTCAGAATTGCGATGCCGAGGCCGATGCGTCTCTGTCGGCATTCGATAAGCGAACCGGCAAAACGGTGTGGACGACGAAGCGGCCGAACAATCGAGGTTGGAGCACGCCGATATTGGTGCAAGCCGAAAAACGGCGCGAGCTGGTGCTCAACGGCCACGACGGCGTCCGCGGCTATGATCCCGCGACGGGCAAGGAGCTTTGGTTCTGCAAGAGCTTCAACGGCCGGGGCGAGCCGACCGTGACCGCGGCCGGCGATCTACTTTACGTTTCCAACGGGCTCGCCGGCGACTTCTATGCGATCAAGCCGGGGGGCGACGGCGACGTAACGAAGACGCACATGGCTTGGCACGTGCCGCGCAAAGGAGGTCGCGATATTCCGTCGCCGATCGTGGTCGGGAAGTTCATCGTCATGGTCGACACGGGAGGCATCGCCACCTGCTACGATGCCGCGGACGGACATGAGTATTGGAAGGAACGCCTCGCGACCGGTCCGAAGTTCACGGCCTCGCCGATCGCGGTGGGAGGGCTGGTGTATTTTCTCAACGAAGCAGGGACGACGATCGTCGTCGAACCGGCCGCGACGTTGAAGATCGTGCAGGAGAACATCTTGACCGGCGGCGAAGACGAAATCTTCCGCGCGACATTGGCTCCGTGCGAAGGTCGGTTGTTCGTCCGCTCGACGAATATGCTGTACTGCATCGGGAAGAAGTAGCGGCGTCTCCCCAAGCATTCCGGTTCGAGGCGAGCGGCCGGTGTGAACCGGCCGTTAAACAGCTGAATTAGGACCGATTCGGCTGCCACGTAAAAGCAGAAACGGGGACATTACTGTCCCCGTTCGCCTCGGCATCGAGTTGATCTCGCACACGTCGATCAGACGTTCGTCCATTGGCCGCTCTTGGCGCTGTTCAAAACGGCATCGCAGACTTTTTGCGTTTCGAGCGCGTCGCGGAACGTGGGGCCGGCGGCTTTACCGGTGCTGAGTCCTTGCAGAAAGTCGGCGACGGTATGCAGAAACGTCGTTTCGTAGCCGATCTGCAGGCCCGGCACCCACCACTTCGCCATGTAAGGATGATCGCTGTCGGTCACGTGAATACTGCGCCAACCGCGAAGGTTGCCCGCATCACGATGGTCGAAGTATTGCAGACGGTGTAAGTCGTGGAGGTCCCATTTAATCGAAGCGTGTTCACCGTTGATTTCGAGCGTGTTCAGCGCTTTATGGCCCCGAGCATAACGGGTGCTCTCGAAGAGCGCGAGCGAGCCGTTCTCGAAGCGGCCCAGGAACGCGCAGGCATCGTCGATGCCGACTTTCTCGACCTTGCCGGTCAGCGTGTGCTTCCGTTCTTTGATGAAGGTCTCAGTCATGGCCGAGACGTTTTGGAAGCTGCCGTTGAGCCAGATCGCCGTGTCGATGCAGTGTGCCAACAGATCTCCGGTCACACCGGAACCGGCCGCCGCGGCGTCGAGACGCCATAGCCCCGCGCCTCCTTGAGGAAGGTCGGCCGAGATCGTCCAGTCTTGGAGAAATTGAGCGCGATAGTGGAATATCTTGCCGAGCTTTCCTTCGTCGATCAGTTGTTTCGCAAACGTCACGGCCGGGACGCGGCGATAGTTGTACCAGACGATATTCGCCACGCCGGCCTTCTCGACCGCGGCGCACATTTCTTCCCCTTCGGCGACGTTCATCGCCAACGGCTTCTCGCAGAGAATCGCTTTGCCGGCCTTCGCGGCGGCGATCGAGATCTCTTTGTGTAGATTGTTCGGCGTGCAGACGTCGATGGCGTCGATGTCTTTGCGTTCGAGCAGCTTCTTCCAATCGGTCTCGACGCTTTCGTATCCCCATTGCGCCGCGAACGCTTCCGCTTTCGATTTGTCGCGCGCACAGACCGCCTTGAGGACCGGCTTGTACGGCAGGTCGAAATAGTGATTCACATTGGCATAGGCGCTCGAATGGGCTCGGCCCATGAAGCCGTAGCCGATCATGCCGATGTTGTACGGTTTGGACATGACGATTGGTCGCTCCGAGAAGTTGTCTGTAGAGTTGAATGCGATGAGGACGGCATGCGCGTCGGGGAAAGTCGAGCATTTTAACCGAAGGAACTCGACCGCGAAACCAGCCGGCAGGGCGAGGTTTCACGTTCTAACCTGCCCGGCTAAACGGCCTCGCTAAATTGCGGCGACCGCCGCCGCGGTTTGCGGAACGCAGCACAGGTCTTCCTGCTCATGCCAAGCGTGTTGGATATTGCGCATCAGCAAGGCATGGTCGAACGTGATCGAGCCGGGCTGGAAGATCGTCGGGTCGTCGAACACGCTGGAGCGCACTTCTTCTACGGCGAGCGGCTCCACATGCCAGCCGTCGCAACGGAGCTCCAGACCTTGGAAGGTTTTGCCGTCGGGAGTCGGAGAGTAGCCGAGCGAACCGGCCGCGAAGAACCGCGAAGCCTCGTCGAGCGAGGTAAATACGGAACCGGAGGGGAGGGCCGGGGCGATGTGTCCGCGAACGGCGAGGTTCGTCACTCCGTCGTCGCTCGTCATCTTCAAGGAGTAGCGTTCGGTCGTTTCTTCGACGTCGAACCGGGCATGATGATGGAAACCGGGAAAGAGCCGGCCGCCGAGCAGCGTATTGAGGCGCGAGTTGGTATCGCGACGCTGGACGTAAACCCCTTCGCGCCGCTCGTTGCCCGCTTGCCACACGACGGCAGCGCGATGGGCGGCGTTCTCCGAACCGATGCCGAGCCAACTGGGCAACCAACTCGGCCGGATGTTGCGTAGGCGTATTAAACAGATGCCGACGAGCCCCATTCCTCGATGCAACTTCGGCTCGAACGGCGTCGGCAGCAATTTCGCCAAGACCCCAGCGTCGACGCGATAGTTGACGAGCATGCGCCGATCGATCACGCCGTGGACGACGGGGAGTTTCATGCTGCGACCTTTACGCTTGTCGACGACTGGGGAGATTGAAATCTACAGTCCGACGTTCAACCCTCGTAAGTCGTCCGGCAGAAACTTACCGTCTTTACGGACCAGTACGTCGTCGAACCAAATTTCTCCGCCGCCGTATTCGGGCGTTTGGATCAAGACGAGATCCCAATGGACGCGACTTCGATTGCCGTTGTCGCATTCGTCGTAAGCGTTGCCGGGGGTGAAGTGGATGCTGCCGCCGATCTTTTCGTCGAACAGCGTATCGAGCATCGGCTTGCGAATATGGTTGTTGCAACCGATCGACCACTCGCCGATGTAGCGGGCTCCATCATCGGAGTCGAGAATCTTGTTGAGCTGGTCCGGAGCATTCGCGCATGTCGCACGGACGATCTTCCCCTTGCGGAATTCGAACTCGATCTCTTGGAAGATGATCCCTTGGTAGCGCGAGGGGGCGTTGTAGCGAATCGTCCCTTCGACGCTGTCGCGAATCGGCGCGGTGAAGACTTCGCCGTCGGGAATGTTGCGTTGTCCGTGGCAAGGGCGGACGTTCATCCCTTTGATTGAGAACGTGAGATCGGTTCCCGGTGCGACTAGCCGAACTTTTTCCGCCGCGAGCATCCGCTTGACAAGTGGTTCTTGATCGCGCGCCATTTGCACGTAGTCGGTCGTGCAGACGGCGAAATAGAAGTCTTCGAAAGCCGCTGTGCTCATGTCGGCTGATTGCGCCATCGAGGGGGTCGGGTAGCGCAGCACGACCCATTTCGTCTTCGGCACGCGAACTTCGCTATGCACCGGATGCCACCAATGTTTCTGATAGAGATCCATCTGCTCGTGCGGCACGTCGGCCATCTGGCTGCTGTTCGCTGCGCCGCGGATGCCGATATAGGCGTGCATCTGCTTCATGCGTGCCGCCTCGAACGCTCCCGCCCCAGCAAGATTGGCTTCGCTTCCCGTGCGATAAAGGCTTCGGAGAATCTCTTGATTCTTCCACGTTACATAAGGGTTCGCCCCGCGCGCGGCGGCCCCTTCCACCAGCTTGCATACGAGGGCTGGATCGGGAAGATCGATTGCTTCGATCAGTACGTTCTCATCGCGCGCGAGCCGACAGCTATGATCGAGCAACGTTTCGGCAAGCTTCGTGATACGGGTGTCGTTCATCGGGCGTGGGCTCCTGACCGGCGAGGCGTGAACTCGGCAGCGCGTGGGCATTCGTGAAATCGTGCGACCGACATGGTATCATTTAGCCCCGTCCCATGCGAAGTCCGCCCGCTGCCTGATTCAAATCGCCTTTTCCCATAGAGAGATGAGCCCGTGCCGAAATACAAAGCCTTGATTACCGACTATGCTTGGCCCGACGTGGAAATCGAACGGAACGTACTCGCCGCCGGGGATTGCGAACTCGTCGTTGCCGACAAGACCGATGCCGACTCGCTTGCCAAGCTCGCCGCTCCGTGCGATGCCATCATGACGAACTGGGCGAAGGTGCCGGGCACCGTGATCGGGGCTGCGCCGAACTGCCGTATCGTGGCGAGGCTCGGCATCGGGCTCGACAATATCGATGTCGAATACTGCACGCAGCACAAGATCGTCGTGACGAACGTGCCCGACTATTGCTTGATCGAAGTCGCCGAACATGCGCTGGCGCTGATCTATACCCAAGGCCGGAAGACCGCGTTTTACCATCATGAAACGAAGTCCGGGAAATACGCTTTGCAAGCCGGCGCAAAGCTGCGGCGCATGGAAGGGCAGACCGTCGGCCTCGTCGGATTCGGGGCGATCGCCCGCGCGCTTGCAAAGAAGTTGTTGGGCGTCGGCATGAAAGTCGTGGCGTTCAATCGTTCGCGGAAAGACTCGCTGCCGGGCGTCGAATGGCGTGACCTGCCCGAGTTGTTGCGTGAAAGCGATTACGTTTCGCTCCACGTGCCGAGCACGCCGGCGACGAAGCACCTCATCGGTGCGAAAGAGTTGGCGATGATGAAGCCGACGGCGTATCTCATCAACACGGCGCGGGGAGCGGTCGTCGATGAAGCGGCGCTTGGCGCGGCCTTGGCGGCCGGGCAACTGGCCGGGGCGGCGCTCGACGTGCAGCAGCAAGAACCGTGCGATCTGTCGAAGCCGCCGTTCGACGATCCGCGCGTGATCGTAACGCCGCATGCCGCGTTCGTCTCCGAAGAGAGCTTAGCCGATTTGCGCCGGCGAACGGCCCAGCAAGTGGTCGACCGGTTGCAAGGCCGCGTCCCCCCGAACGTGGTGAATCCGGTCGTGTTGTAGCGTGTTGTAGGGGCGGCGGCGCGGGGGCTGGAAAGCGAGAAGTCGAGAATTTGCCTGATCGCGGTTTTCGACCTATGTTTTCCATCGGGGATCGATCTCGCGATCGGATCCCGTCACGTCGCCGCTTGCTCACGCCGCTTGCTCACTTCTCCATGGACGATCGCCGCTATACCGCCGTCGAGACGCGACGCGAAACGTCGTCGGCATTGCCGTTCGCCGAACAGCGCGAACAGGTGCGTCGATTTCTCGGCGAGCTTTCCGAGTCGACGGCGGCTGCCGAAGCGGAAATCTCGGGGATCGTCAAGCAATTGCTCGACGGTGTCGCCGTGCAACGCGCCGGCGGGGGCTCGAAAGAACTCGCCGCTCGCGAAGCGCAGCTTGTGCAACGTGAAGCGCAGCTCACGGCTCGCGAAACGCAGCTCGGCGAGCAATGGAAAAAGCTCGAAACCGAACGCTCCGATTGGGAAGCCGCGGCCGCTCAGGGGGCACAGCGCCATGCCGCAACCGACGGCGCGATCGAAGCCCTGCGCATCGAACGGAAGCAGCTGGCCGATGAACGCAGCCGACTCGAGCATGACGCCGAAGAAACGGCTCGGGCTCGAACTCGGCTGACAGAGCGGTTGCAACGGCACGAACAGGCCGAAGAGGAACTCGAAGCGGAAAAGCGGCGGGCGAAAAGTCGGCGGCGCAAGTTGCTTGCCGAGGTCGCGGAACAACAAGAAACCGCGACGGCCGAGCTCCGACGGCGCGAAGCGGAACTTCAGGCCCGAGCCGAATCGCTGATGGCCGGAGAACGCAAGCTCGCGGAATCGTCGACGGTAAACACCTCCGCACTGGAGAACGAAGTTCGTCGACTGAAACGTGAGCTTGACGAATACATCGAAAGCTACGAGCAATGTCGTCAGGAAAATGCCGAGCTTCACGAACGCTTGGAACAGTCGCAAGAAGCCGGCTCCGACGACGCGGCCTATGACACGTTGAAGAGCCGTTACGACGAAACGCAGTCGGAGTTGCGCGAGCTTCAGCGCCGCTACTTGGAACTGCAAAGAGAGCGCGAAGCCGCGGCCTCGGCACCGAATTCGTCCGCCGCCGGCGGCGCGATGGCGATGGATTGGGAATCGCAAAAGCGACGGCTGCTCGCTTCCCTCGAAGCCGACGCCGGATCGAACGACGCGAAGTCGCGCGGCGATCGGCTTACCGTCGAAGGAGCGATTCGGATCACCGATGGGGTCGTGCAAGAAAAAGAACGAGAGATCGCCGAACTCAAGCGAGTGCTGGAGCAACAAAGCTGTAACGTCGGAGAAGTGAGTATCGGTGCGGCGGCTCTTTCGGGAATGCTCGACCAAGATGATCTGATTCGCGAACATCGCGAGCAGGCCGAGATTCTCAAGCGGCAATGGGAAGAAAAGTTGCGGGCCGCCGAGATCGAAATCTCGATCGAGCGGGCTAAGCTCGGACGCGAGCGAATGGAGCTCACCGAAAAACGGGCGGATATCGACTCGCAAATGGCAAAGAAGGGTGCCGAGCTTCCCGCATCATCGCCGACCGTGGAAGACCCGAAGCGCACCGGCGGCGGCCGTTGGTTGGCACGGCTCGGCTTGCGAGATCGCGAAAACGGGTAGCGCGACGTACGCCGCACTACCCGCTTCGCATTTTTCTCGATGCTTGCACTATGCCGTGCGTTGCATTCTCAGCGCTACGACGACGACGATAATGCCGCCGATGATCGACATGATCCAGCCCGACGGTTGATACATATTGGGTTCTGCACCGTGGATCATCCAAGTGATCGCTCCGCCGATGAGCGACCCGACGACGCCCAGCGCCATCGTCGCCAACAGGCCCATTGCCTGTCGTCCGGGAACGAGGAGCCTCGCCAACAAGCCGACGATCAAACCGAAAATTGCCCAGCCAATGATGGCAAACATAAGAATACCCTCTCATAGAAATGGAAATTAAAGACAAATCAGGACGGGTTTAGATTCCGATCAGCGTGTCGCCGCTGATGGTTGTGCGATGTAGGCATCGATTCGATTTTCGGCGACGTGATTGCCGTTTAACTTTTGCGAGGCGGAGAATTGCGTCGCCTGCTCTACGCTTTCTTGGAGAGTCGTGACGAAGCGATCGATCCCTGTTTCGGTGAGCCGTTCTTGCGCTTTCTTACCGGAACCGGCCGTCGTCCAAAGCCCGACGACGATCTTGAGCTTCGGGAATTTCGGACGAAGCCGTTTGCAGAGGTAGCGTGCATGAGTCGCTGCAAACGGCGGTAATGCCGAGACGCAGACGACTCCGGCCGGATTCTCGGCGACGCGCGTGAGCATTTCCGAAGCGAGCGTGCGAGTCGACGCGACCTCGACGCCGATTCCTTTGGCTTGCATCAACTGCGCGAACATGAGGGCCGCGATCTCGTCTGCTTCGTCGCGCGCCGGGAGGCAAAGCACCGAGATTTCGGGTGCCGGATTCGGTAGGGCGTGCGACTCGGAAGAGTCGGTCGCGAGCTGCTTTGCGCGCGATCCCAGATCGTCGACCAACTCACGCACGGTTTGGCAGATGAATTGTTGTTTTGCGTCGTCGAGTTCGCCCCGATGTCGGTCTTGTTCCGCGAGGCTCAGCGCCGGGAGGATCACGCTGTCGTACAGCGCTTCGAGCGTGCCGGTCTTGAGAAACTCTTCCGCGACCTCGATCGCTTCTTCAGGATCTTGCGCTAGAAGTCGCTGGTAGAATCGCGAATGTGCCGGCAAGACTTGATGGTCGCTCAAGAGAGTGTTGAGAAACGCCATTTGCGGCACGTATTTGCCGAGGACCGTGAAGCAAACGGTCAGCGGCGTTGCCATCACCAGGCCGACGGGTCCCCAGATCCAAGTCCAAAAGACGGCGGAGACCAAGATGCCGATCGTCGAGATGCCGGTGCTGGCTCCGTAGAGCCACGGCTCCATGACGTTGTTGCTGATGAGCTCGTTAAACAGAAACAACGCCAACACGAGAATCGGGCGTGTCCAATCGTCGAACACGGCGAGCGAGAGCAACAGCGGAATCGTCGCGGCGATCCAAGGCCCGACGTACGGCACGAACCGCAAGACCGCGGTCATCACCCCCCACAGCACGGCGTTGGGCAAGCCGATGAAGAACAGCCCTAAAGCGATCACGATGCCGTAGGAGGCATTGATGAGCAATTGCATCTGGAGGTAACGGCTAACGCGAAACGCAGCATCGTCTAAAGCCTGCGTCGTGAGGTTCAGTTGTCGTGAGCCGACTAAGCGAATGAGTCGATTCCGCAAGTCTTCCCGTTCGAGCAAGATAAAGATCACGAATACGATGACGATCGCGGCATTGCCGAGCGGCGACAACAACGGCCCAAGAAACCCGGTGGCAACCTCGCGAGCCGAAATCGGATTGACGACTTCCACCGGTACCGGAACGGGCTCCTGCGTTTTACCGTTTCCGCTCATTTGAGCGACGTCTTCTACCGGATCGGACGGAGATCCGATGCGAGATCGCGGTTTACTTTCTTGATTCCCATTGGCGTCGTCGTTGTCGAAGGCCGTGGATTTCAACGGCTGGCCTGAGGTGTTCTGGGAAGAGGCGGGCGCGGCGTTTTTAATTACTCCGGAGCGAATATCGTTGAAGATGTTCGAGATCGACGAGAGAGCTCCGTCGCCGTTCGAGCGGACGAGTTCGACCTTGTGAGCGATATTCTCTTTGTAGTCGGGCAGCCGCTTCGCAAGGTCATAGAGTTGTTGGACGGCGACGTAGCTAAGAACCCCGAGCCCGAGGAATAGGGCCGTCACCATGATCAAGACGGAAGGAATGCGCCCCAGCTTCCAGCGCTCGAGCCTTTCCACGGCCGGCGCCAAGAGAAAGCTCAGCAGCACGGCCAAGGCAAACGGCAGTAAGACTTCGCGGCCGAAGTAGAGGATCGCGATGACGGTCACGCCGCCGATCAGCGAAAACGTGCGCGGGAATTGAAACGGGCCTTCAGGGCGTGCCATATGCGATCGCAAGGTGAGCGGAAATCGGCGCCGAAACTATGTGTGCAAACTATTGATTCGCTATTAGTAAGCACATCTTGTGCCGAAAGACATTTCCGAGACGTATCGCTCGCTCTACGAAATCCGAGCGTGTTGACGCCCCGAATGATTTTGGGCGAAAAGAGCGGACTTCAAGCCAAAACGGCAGATGGTTCGTGAACTGCTGCCATGCGAAGCGCATACGATCGCGCGAAAGTCGATCAGCGGGGAAGATCGTCGCCTAGATGGCTGATCAAGCTGAGTACAAGCTAACGACCTACAGGAAGCTATGCGGCTTCGTTGTCAGGACCGTCGCTCAGGCCGTTGCCGATGTCCATCGAGTCGCCGAAGTAATACTTTTTGGCATCGGCGTTCTGCAATACTTCCTGCGGCCGGCCGTGGCAAAGCACCTTGCCGCCGCGAATCACATAGCTCCGATCCGTGATCTGAAGCGTCTCGCGCACGTGATGGTCGGTGATGAGGATCGACATGCCGCCGTTTTGCAGTTCGCGGATGATCTCTTGGATGCTATCGACCGTGACGGGATCGATGCCCGTGAACGGTTCGTCGAGCAGAATCAATTGAGGATCCGAGACCAAGCAGCGCGCAATCTCCAGCCGCCGTCGCTCACCGCCCGACAGCGACATGGCGGTGCTTTTGCGAAGATGCTTGATCTTGAATCGCTCCAGCAATTCATCGCACCGAAGCTTGCGCACTTTGCGATCCATACCGAGCATTTCCATCACGCCGAGCAGATTCTTCTCGACGCTCAGCTTGCGAAATACGCTCGACTCTTGCGCCAGGTAACCCATCCCACCTTCCTTGGCGCGACGATACATCGGCCAAGTGGTGATGTCTTTGTCGTTGAGGAGCACCTTGCCTGCATTCGGCTCGATCATGCCGCAAGCCATGCGAAAGCTCGTGGTCTTGCCGGCGCCGTTGGGGCCTAAGAGCCCGACGATCTCCCCGCGCCCGACTTCGAAGTCGACCCCGTCGACGACGCGCCGCCGCCCGTAGATCTTCACCAAGCCTCGAACTTCGAGCATCGACATCGGGATTCCTTTCCCAAAAACTTCGCAACCGACTCCGCCGGAGACCTTATCGAATCAGCCGCATTGCGCGGAAATTGGGCCCATATTGGTTGCCGAGAAACGGCAGGTCCGGCAGCCCGATCGACGTTCCGGGAACGTTTTCGAAGCCGTGCGGCCAGTAGACGAACAGCGCTTTGCCGATCAGCAATTCTCGTTTGACGTAAGATTCATAGCCTTGCCCGTTCCAAAGCCGACCATCGAGGCTTTTCGGACTGTTATCGCCGAGTACGAAAAACTGATCGGCCTGCAATTGGAACGTCACCGCTCCGAGTTGGCTCCAGCGTTCCGGCGCCGTTTTTACATCCGACATGAAAGCTCGCAACACATCGGCGTCTCGCCATTCCGAGGAAAGTTGCGTGAGCCCGGGATGCTCGAAAGCTTGAAACGCATTGTCGCGATAATCGGCCACGTTGTCTCGAATCGGCGGCCATGTCGGATACTCGGCGAGATGTTCGCGTCCTTTATCGGCGACGTAATATAAGTCGCGTTTGAGATGCAGATGCGAGGCCGTGATATCGACTCCACGCGCCGCAATGCCGACCGGCGAGCGGAGATCTTGTTCCGTAGGGATGCCGATCTCAAGCGGCGGAAACTTCGTGTCGCCGTCGAGTTTGTGTCCTTGCGTCACCATGCGCGGTGTGTTGTTGTCGTCGCGGCCGATCGTGAAGACGGGCGCGGAGTTCGTCGCCAAAAAATTCGTCGAAGCATCGAACGCGATCGGCTTATTGCCGACCCAAAGCAAGAGATGATCGTCGATGTTGGCGAAACGAAGTCGGTGGGGGCCTTTGCCTACGACCGCGGCTTTGGCTGTCGGATGATATCCTTCCACTCCCTCGATTCGTAGCTCGACGTCGCCCGTCGCCGCACGAATGCGGCATTGAAACGCTTTGCCACCTTCGACCAATTCCAAGATCGCTTCGGCGTTATCGTCGGCGCGATCCGTGAATTCGAGTTCGCACTCCAGCGCCAAATCGCTTACCCAATGGATGCCGAGTGCGCTGATATCATTCGCTTCGCCCGTGTTGTATTCGCAGAAGTCGGCGATGAGTTGCGGTTTGCAAAACGTGCGACGGTCTTCGTCCGTCAGAGGACGTTGGGTGAGAATTCTCCATGCGCGGTCGTCGGGCACGACGTGTTCGTAGCGGAGCCAAGCTTCGACCGGAGACTTGCCGACGGCCCGAAACGATTTCATATCGGCCGAGGTCTGCCATGTCGCATCTTTCGCAGCCACGGCTTCGCCGTTGGGTTGCGATTGTCGCCAGCGTTGCGGCCAGCCGCGTTCGATCAGCTGCGGCAAGACGTGGTCGTTGTCGTAGACGGTCTGCATGATCGCCACGATCTTTTCGGGCGACTTGCGCGCGATCGTGAATTGATTCGCCTCAGGGCTGCGTGCGTAAATATCCCCGCGATAAATCAGGATCTCTTCTTGGGGGAGTCCGACGACGCGCTTGATGTAGTTTTGCTTCGCTTCCCCGGGATTTTTGAATACCGCGACATCGAAGCGTTTCGGGTCGGCGAATTCGTAGGGAAATTTCGTTACGAGAATCCGATCGCCGTTGAATGTCGGCGGAAACGTATCCGGATGATCCGCGTAGACGTCGCGAAAACGACAGTTCGGGCAGATCGACGACGTCACTCGCCGCGGCCGTTTGTTTTCTTCCTCGGGAAATTCTTCGCTCGCGCCTACGCGATAGGGCATGCTGCATTGCGGGCACTCGATTTCCTTATGCGCACCCATCAGCGTGAGGGCCATCGAGCCGGTCGGAATGACGAACGCCTCGGCCTCGAAGCTGCGAAACAAGAACGCGAGTATGAACGCGATCGCGATCGAGTCGAAGGTCTCGCGAATGCTCTCGAACATCGTCGGCTTGGGACCGGTCGCCTGCCAAGGGACCGATGCGTCTTTAGACTTCGACATGGCGATTCGCTTCTGCGGATAAATACGAACGAGGCGGAGAGCTTGTTGACCCAACTCAGTCTGGGCGCAGTCAGCGAATATACCGGATCGCCGAAACGTCGGGAACGTTAAAAGGGATGCCGTACCAAGTGGCGGCGCGCAGCGGATAATGTACCGCAAATGGTTTCCCTACGATGAGTTGTGCGGCTACGCCCGGCCCCTCCGGCCAGAGCCTGCTATCATCCGATAGCTCGGCATTGTCGCCGACGACGAAGTATTCGTCCGGCCCGAGTTGCCATCGGAGCGGGCCGCGATAGCTGCGCGGCGGCGTGTAGTCGGGCGCTTCGGCGAGGGATTCGGCCGGCGGAACGAGCGCGATGCCGTCGGCCGTGAACTTGCCGTCGCGTAGTTCGATCGTTTCGCCCGGCAGGCCGACGACGCGCTTCAC
The DNA here is from genome assembly GCA_021413845.1 of Planctomycetia bacterium. NCBI lineage: Bacteria > Pseudomonadati > Planctomycetota > Planctomycetia > Planctomycetia bacterium. Next base: position 125,687 of record JAIOPP010000100.1, read on the forward strand.
CCCGACTAGGTGCGCCTCATGCGGCAAGCGAAACGCCACGATTTCCCAGCGCCGCGGCGCGCGGATGAGAAACGCACGTCGATCGACCAAGAGCCGATCGCCGGGAACGACGGGCAGGTTGTCGATCGTAGGGCCGCGCGAGCGGCATGCGGCGCAGTAGGCGACTCGGCCGGGAATCTCGGCGATGTCGGCTGCGAGATCGTTGCGCTTTCCGCACTCTGCACAGACGAAGGTCCGGTGCGGCCCGAGCACCGTCGGCGACATCGATCCGCTGACGACCGCAAACGGTTCGACGAGCCAACCGCCGACGAGCAGCAGTCCGACGAAGAGCGTGATGATCGGCTCGAGGAAACGACGCATCGAAACTCGAAGCTATTTGTTTTCTTCGTTGCCCGTTTCCAAGACTGCGAGGAAGGCCTTCTGCGGAATGTCGACGCTGCCGATCGACTTCATCCGCTTCTTGCCTTCTTTTTGTTTAGAGAGCAATTTGCGTTTGCGGGTGATATCGCCGCCGTAGCACTTAGCCGTAACGTTCTTACGTAACGCCGAAATCGTTTCGCGGGCGATGATGCGGCTGCCGATCGCCGCTTGGATGGCGACCTCGAACTGGTGCCGATCGATTTCGCTGCGCAGTTTCTTCACGATGGCTCGTCCGCGCCGTTCGGAATCGCGCCGGTCGCAGATGACGCTCAACGCGTCGACCCGATTGCCGCCGACGAGAATGTCCATGCGCACGAGATCGGCTTCGAAATAGCCGACGAGCTCGTAGTCCATCGTGCCGTAGCCTTTGGTGAAGCTCTTGAGCTTGTCGTGCAAGTCGTAGATGACTTCGGCGAGAGGCAAATCGTAGACGAGCATCGCGCGCGTCGGCGAGAGGTATTCCGTCTTCACGTACGTGCCGCGCTTGTCGTTGCAAAGCTGCATGATCGGGCCGATGTCGTTCGACGGCAGAATGAAGCTGACACGCACGATCGGTTGCCGAAACTCTTTGATACTGCCGGAATCAGGGACTTTTTGCGGGTTGTAGATCCGGAGCGTCTCGCCCGCCGTGTTCACGATTTCGTAAGTCACGTTCGGCGCGGTCTGCACGAGATCGATATCGGCTTCTTGCTCCAAGCGTTGCTGCACGATTTCCATGTGCAACAGACCGAGGAATCCGCAGCGGAAACCGAAGCCGAGCGCATCGCTCGTTTCCGGCTCGAACTCGAAGCTTGGGTCGTTGATGGCGAGCTTGGTAAGCGCGTCGCGCAGTTCCTCGAAGTCTTGGCCATCGGAAGGATAAAGCCCGCAGAAGACCATTCGCTTCGGCTCAAGATAGCCGGGAAGCGCCTCGGCAGCTTCGTCGCCGGGGATGCTTACCGTGTCGCCGATATGGACCTGGCGCACGTCCTTGATGTTGCAGATGATGTAGCCGACTTGGCCGGCCTGCAACGTATCGCACGCTTTGCGCTCGGGAACGAACTGACCGGCTTCAAGGATGTCGAACGTCTGTCCGGTGCGGAGGAAGCGGATCTTTTGGCCCCGGTTGAGCACGCCGTTCATCAAACGCAGATACGTGATCACGCCGCGAAACGGGTCGTAGTGCGAGTCGAACACCATCGCTTGCAGCGGCGCGGCCGGATCTCCTTTGGGTGCCGGCATCTTCTCGACGATCGCCACGAGCAAGTCTTCGACCCCTTCGCCGGTCTTGCCGCTACAGCGTTGCACATCGAAAGGATCGATGCCGAGCGTCGACTCCATCTCGCCGATCACTTCGTCGGGCCGCGCGTTGACCATGTCGATCTTGTTCAACACCGGCACGATCGTGAGATCGGCGTTGATCGCCGCGAAGGCGTTCGCCATCGTTTGCGCTTCGACCCCCTGCGAGGCATCGACCAGCAGCAATGCCCCTTCGCAACACGCCAAGCTGCGCGAAACTTCGTAGTGGAAGTCGACGTGGCCGGGGGTGTCGATCAGGTTCATCTCGTAGATGACCCCTTTATGCGGAAACCGCATCGAGACGGCGCGGGCCTTGATCGTGATGCCGCGCTGCCGTTCGAGATCCATGTCGTCGAGAATCTGCGCGCGCATTTCCCGCTTCTCGATCGTTCCGGTCTTCTCCAAGATTCGATCGGCGAGCGTGCTCTTGCCGTGGTCGATATGGGCGACGATGCAGAAGTTGCGAATGTGCGTACAGTCGAGAGGCATGGGGGAAATGCAAAAGGCTGAATGAGAAATGCAAAACGACAGACGGGGCGGCAGCGTGGCGAACGAACGGCTGCTACGCAGCTTGCCGCACTTGCTAGCCTAGAAAGTATAAAGGAGCAGGGGGAAAGCGGCAATCCGAGCGAGGCGGCACGAACGGCCTGGCGAACAAGCCGTTTATGCGAAGTTCTTACGTGGAAACTCGAAGAAGCGGACCCGATTGCCGTCGGGATCGCGAATCGTGAGTTCTCGGTAGCCCTCGGGATGTTCGTCGGCAGGTGGGCAAGAAATGCCGGCGGCCAAGAGACGAACGCGCGTTGCCTCGAGATCGGCCGCTTCGAAACCGAGACTCCAACGCGACTCCGGAACCTCGACACGTAATTCCGGGGAATCCGGGCGGCCGATTATCGTAAGCCTGCCTTCTCCGCCGACGAGCAACGCATATTGTCCCTTCGTCATCCGTACGGCGACACGCAGCCCGACGACGTCGCGATACCACTCGACCAGCCGCAGCCAATCGGTCGTCCGAAGTTCGACGCTGTAGAGCGAGGGGCGTTCCATGAGCGCCATTATCGTTGCATTGAAAGTGCCGGCAAGGCCGGCAACTTATACGACCGCGGAATGTCGCGAATAGCCGCCTGACCTCGACCCCGGGCTTGGCTTCTCGCTATCATTCGCAATCGATCCTTGAACTGGATCTATAGCTTGTGCGGCAGGATGCTGCGCTCGGACTTCCGGACTTCTTCGGCGAAGGATTGCCTCGATGAAAATGGTGTTCACCAACGGCTGTTTCGATCTCCTGCATTCCGGGCACGTCGACTTGCTGGAACGGGCCCGAGCGCTGGGGGATATGCTCGTCGTCGCGATCAACAGCGATGCCTCGGTCCGAGCCCTTAAAGGTCCGCACAAGCCGTACGTGCAGGAACGCGATCGGCGGAAGATGTTGCTCGCTCTGCGCTGCGTCGACTATGTCGCTATTTTCGACGAACCCGATCCGCTGCGATTGATTCGAGAGATGCAGCCCGACGTATTGGTGAAGGGGGGCGACTGGTCGGTCGCGCAGATCATCGGCGCCGACTTCGTGCTCGCACGCGGCGGCGAAGTCCATTCGCTTGCGCTGCTCGAAGGGTATTCGTCGACGTTAGTCGCGGAGCAGATTCGCAAGCAAGTGCCCGGCAGCGCATCCCGTCCGCTCTCGTCCACGATTCCTTTGCGTAAAGCATCGTAATGGCGAATCACATTCTGATCGTCAAACTAAGTTCGCTCGGCGATGTGATCCACACGCTTCCTGCGGCGCAGGCGCTGCGGCGCAGGTTTCCCGAGGCCCGCATCTCGTGGGCCGTCGAACGTGCGCATAGCGGCGTGCTGCGCGGGCTGCCGTTTATCGACGAAATCATCGAATGGGATCGGCGCACTTGGGGGACGCTCGGCGACTTCCTAGGTCGGTTGCGCAAACGCAATTGGGATCTCGCGATCGATTTTCAGGGCTTATTCCGGAGTGCTTTTACGAGTTGGGCTGCGCGTGCGAAGCGTCGGCTTGGGTTTGCGCCGCTTCGCGAGGGAGCGCATTGGTTCTACAACGAACGAGTCGCGGCACCGAAGCAACCGCTGCATGCGGTCGAAAAATACCTTCGGCTGATCGAGCCGCTCGGAGCGATCTACCCCGGCTTGCCGCTGAGCAGAAGTTATCTCGGTACGGCAGTTCCAGCGGCAGCGGAAGGTTTGTCATCGGGTGTACCCGTGCCGACGGGGCCGGAGATGTTTCCGCTCCGCACCGCCGAGGCCGACCGCGCGGATATCGATGCTTGGCTCAACGAACGAGACTTCGATTCCACGCAGCACCGGCTGGTGATTCTGAACCCTCATTGTCGCAAAGAAGCGAACATCTGGCCGGCGGATCGCTTCGCGCAACTCGCCGGGCAACTGCTCGCGCAAGACGATGTACGCGTCGCCGTAAGCGGCGGACCGGTTGCGAATCAACTTTGCGAGCGCATTGCCGCTTCGCACGGCAAGCGTGTGTGGCGAGCCGACGGAGCGTTCTCGCTCTTGGGCTCGGCCGAATTGATTCGCCGCGCTAGTGTCTTCGTGACGGGAGACACCGGCCCGATGCATATCGCGGCGGCCGTGGGAACGCCGATCGTTGCGATGTTCGGACCGGCCGATCCGTTGCGAACAGGACCTTACGCCGCCGATGCGGAAGTGTTGACGAAGCGGTTGCCGTGTGGGCCCTGCTTCGCGAAGAAGTGCCCGTTGCATCATGAGCCGGCAAAGTGCATGACCGACATCGGGGTCGAAGAAGTGTTCGCGGCGGCCATGAGGCAAATGGAGCGGTCGCGAAGCTCCGAACAGCGCGATCAAGCACCGAACCGGAGACGATCGGCATGAGCGAAGTGCATCCTCGGATCATCCGCACCGACGCCGGCCCGAAGCGGCTCGCAGGCAAGCTCGCTCCTCCGCAAACACAGCCGACGAAGATCGCTACGGAGAAGAGCATCACGCCCGATAACGGAACGACTCGCGCACGCCTTTGGCGAGCGGCGGTACTGACGACGATGTTCTTCGGGGCCGTGATCTATGCGGGACAACAGCGCCGCCCGATCGGGCCATCGGCGGGCACGCTCGACGTGCGCACTATCGTGTCGGCAGTTGCCGCGTCGCAACCCGCCAAGTTGAGGATCGGAACCTACAACATCCACGGCTGCAAAGGGACCGACGGCCGAATCGATCTCGCGCGCATCGCGGGAGTGCTCGGCAGTCTCGATTTCATCGGCTTGAACGAAGTGCATGGGCCCGGACCGTGGGAAAAGGAAGATCAAGCCTCGGCCTTGGGGCGTACGTTACACATGACTTCGCTGTTCACTCCCACCGAACAGCGCTGGTGGCAAGCGAAGTTCGGCAACGGATTGTTGTCGAAGCTCGACGTTCGAAGTTGGCAAGTCGTGCCGCTGGAACGACGCCACGGCAAGAGCTATCGCAACTTGGTACACGTTCGCGCCAAAGCCGCGAACGGAACTCCGCTCAATATTTTAGTGACGCACATCGATCGCTCCGACGATCGCGAACGACATGAGCAAATGCGAACCGTCGGCGAATACTTCCTCGCACTGCAGTCGCCGGCCGTGTTGATGGGAGATCTGAATAGCGACGCCGCCGATCAGGAAATCGTGAAGCTGTTGGATCAGCCGGGGGTCGTCGATGTGCTCGGCAAAGTGAAAGGGTTTCAGACGCCGCGGCACATCGATTGGATTCTCACGCGCGGACTTGAACCGGTAGACGCAGGCGTCTCGCCCGTTGGGCCATCGGACCATGCCCACATTTGGGCCGACTTAATCGTACCTGCCGAAATCTCGACGCAGCGCTAAGACCACGCGCTTGCCGTTACGGATGCCTGTCGGAGCATGCCGGCATTCCGTGAACCCTTGAAACGAGTTTGCCGGTTGTAGCGATTTTCTCGATTTTGCCGGAAGTGCGGCCGATGAAGCTTTGTAGCACGAAGCTCGATCCTAAATACGGACGGCTTTGAAGGCTAGCGACCGGGGGGCCGGCCGATATTCGCTACTGCACCGGCGCATGGAAGCGCCGGGCGAGCGAAAGTTGCCGCAGCGCCTCGAAGACGCACACTTCGACCACGCTTCGCTAGGGGATCTTCGTTTATGGTTCGCTTCATCGGCCTTGCCTCGATCGTGCTCCTTTCGGCCTTTCAAACAGGTTGCTGCTCGTCGCCGTGCGGCAAGGGAATGGGCTGCGGTCGGTCTTATTGGGGTGCTTACGCCGACAATCCACCGACCTGCGAGCCATGCGACACCTACGGCAACTGGACCGGCTCGAACTGCGGTCCGTGCGGCAAGGGAGGAAGTTCCCCCTATCCTTGGGAACGAACTCGCGGGCGTCGGGTAACGCTTTTCGGTTCGCTCTTCGGCTGCTGCTCCACGTCCGGCCGTAGCACCTCTTGCAGCGAACCGAGTTGTGGTGAGCCCGACTGCGGCGAACCTAGCTGCGGCGAGCCGAATTGCGGGTCGGAGCCCGACTGCGGTTGCGGCCACAGTTCGAATCTCGACACCGCCGCGCCGGCTCCTCAGGCCTCGAACGGCCGCTCGCCGCGCATGTCGAACGTCAGCTATAGCCGCACCGCATCCAACGGTTCCGCCAACTGCAATTGCGGCCGACACTAAGCCGATCGCGATTCAGCAGACTCAAACCTTCGATTCTCCGTTCGTGCCGTCCCGTTCGTCCGTCGACGACGCCTTAGGTCGTGGCTTCAACCAAAGTGTTGGAGCCCGACCTATTTTCGTTTCGGCTCTCCTTGCAAGGTGAGCACGAGGCTCCGTCCCGACGCATGGTCGCGATGTTCGCCGAGATAAATTCCTTGCCAGGTACCGAGGCAAAGGCGTCCTTCGTGAATCGGGATGCTTAGCGAGGTGCCGATGAGCACCGCCTTCACATGGGCCGGCATATCGTCGGGCCCTTCGGCCGTGTGGCGATACGGAAAGTCTTCCGGCGCAACGGTATCGACCACGCGTTCCATGTCGTAAGGAACGTCCGGATCGGCGTTTTCGTTGATCGCGAGCGATGCCGACGTGTGACGGATGAAAACGTGCAGCAGGCCGACTTCGCACTGTTTGAGCTCCGGAATCGCCTCGGCGACGATTCGCGTGATCAAATGAAACCCACGCGGGAAGGCGCGAAGTTGCAGCTCTCGATGAACCCACATTGGGGAAATTCCGTATAAAAAATACTTAATAAACGGCGAAGATCGAAGGTTGGATCTACGTCAGCTAAGTGATTGTAAGCCAAGCGGTTGATGCGAAAAAGCATGCCGAATGGCGGCATGCGTGTAAGCCGGATTCTATCAAATCGCGCGTAAAAAATTTGACAATTATCGTTTCGGAAGAATAATGGATCGCTTTCATGCCTCGTGTGTCTCGCCCGCCCGATGACGAAGCTGTGGAGTAGTTCCGCGGCGTTTTCATCGCAGGACACGGAGGACGATACCGGCGGCCGTTTTTGATCTGAAACTTTCGTGTTTTAGTCCGGCCGTTATCGATTTTGAGACGAATGGATTTCGTCGCCAGGGGCACTCTTTTTCGAGAGAGTAGCCGTTGCGTTGGATGATTTTTCGTTCGTGGGCGGTTTTTTTTGGAGGATCGACAAACAAAGATGAGTAATGTT